>NZ_JBHIRP010000001.1:0-18693 GCF_042197245.1 Bartonella sp. AA18HLJMS
GAGGGATAGGAACTTCAAAAAATTGTGAAAACCTAAGAGTAGCAGGCGCTGAACTTGAGAAAGAACGTCAGGCAAAAATTGCAGAAGAAAATCGTAAAAGAGAAGAAGAAGATATAGCTGAAATGAGAGCCAGACTAAAAAAAATGGAAGCTAACACTAAAAAAAAATTAGAAGAACAAAGAGCAAAACGACGTGCTGAGGAAGAACAAGAAGCAAAAGAGCGCGCGGCAAAACAACAACAAAATAACCATTAAGACATAATGAAGAGCGGAGCATCTCAATGGCAGTAGAAAGCAAAGGCATATTCACTTGGATAGATAATACTGTAATGCATTCCCTTACAAAAACAATGGATAGCGCCATTACACATTGCTATTGCGCTTTAGCTGCTCAACTTAAAGAACCTTACAGACTATACAATAGATTTATGGCAAGATTATGTCGCTGCTCTAGATTTATCATCACTGGTTATAAAAAACCGATAACCTAGCATAATTTAAAAATTGTGCTCAAACCTTGTAAAACTGAAAGGAAAAAGGGGAAATATTGATGAATAAAGTTCTCATAACAACATTGCTACTTTGCACAGGGCTCATCACAGCTGGATGTGAAAAAACCTATAGCGTCGCTGAATTTAAAAAAGATGAAAAATTACGCCTAGAGTGGGATGCTAGATGTGGATTTGCAGGAACTTCAAAAAATTGTGAAAACATGCGGTTAGCATTTTTAGAACTTCAAAAAGAATATGAAGCAAAAGCTGAAGAAAGAGAGCGTGAAGCGGAAGAGAACGATCGCAAAAGATATGAAGAATTTATGGCGAAACAAAAAGCTTGGATTGAAAAAATGAGAGCTAATACTAAGAAAATACTAGCTGAACAAGAAGCAAAGCGACGTGCTGAGGAAGAACAAGAAGCAAAAGAGCGCGCGGCAAAACAACAACAAAATAACCATTAAGACACAATGAAGAGCGGAGCATCTCAATGGCAGTAGAAAGCAAAGGCATATTCACTAAGATAGACAATATGTTGATGGACCCCCTTACAAAAATAATAGATAGCACCATTACACATCGCTATTGCGCTTTAGCTGCTCAACTTAAAGAACCTTACAGACTATACAATAGATTTATGGCAACATTATGTCTGTGCTCTAGATTTATCATCACTGGTTATAAAAACCGATAACACAAGCATAATTTAAAGATTGTGCTCAAAACTTGTAAAACTGAAAGGAAAAAGGGGAAATATTGATGAATAAAGTTCTCATAACAACATTGCTACTTGGCACTGGAATTATCGCTGCTGGATGTGAAAAAACCTATAGCGTCGCTGAATTTAAAAAAGATGAAAAATTACGCCTAGAGTGGGATGCTAGATGTGGATTTGCAGGAACTTCAAAGAATTGTGAAAACATGCGGTTAGCATTTTTAGAACTTGATAAGGAACGTCAGGCACAAGCAGCAGAAAGAGAGCGTCAAGCGGAAGAGAACAATCGCAAAAGATATGAAGAATTTATGGCGAAACAAAAAGCTGATCTTGAAAAAATGAGAGCTGAGACTCAAAAAAAATTAGAAGAACAAAGAGCAAAGCGACGTGCTGAAGAAGAACAGGAAGCAAAAGAGAGAGCGGCAAAAGAACAACAAAATAACCATTAAAACATAATGAAGAGCGGAGCATCTAAATGGCAATAATAACGAAAGGCGTATTTACTGACATAGATGATATGTTGATGGATCCCCTTGCAGAGGCAATAGATAGCACCATTACACATCGCTATTGCGCTTTAGCTGCTCAACTTAAAGAGTTTTGTACACTCTATAATATATTTATGGCAACATTATGTCTGTGCTCTAGATTTATCATCACTGGTTATAAAAACCGATAACACAAGCATAATTTAAAGATTGTGCTCAAAACTTGTAAAACTGAAAGGAAAAAGGGGAAATATTGATGAATAAAGTTCTCATAACAACATTGCTACTTTGCACAGGGCTTATCGCTGCTGGATGTGAAAAAACCTATAGCGTTGCAGAATTTAAAAAAGATAAAAATTTACGCTTCGAGTGGGATGCGAAATGTGGATTTGCAGGAACTTCAAAAAATTGTGAAAACATGCGGTTAGCATTTTTAGAACTTCAGAAAGAATATGAAGCAAAAGCAGCAGAAAGAGAGCGTGAAGATGATGAAAAGTTTCAAAAAATGATTAGAGATTCCGAAGCTGAAATGAGAGCCAGAATTAAAAAAATGAGAGCTGAGAATGAAAAATTCCGAGCTGAACAAAAAGCAAAAGAACGCGCTGAAGAAGAACGAAGAGCAAAAGAGCGCGCGGCAGAAGAACAACAGAATAATAATTAAGACATAATGAAGAGCGGAGCATCTCAATGGCAGTAGAAAGCAAAGGCATATTTTCTTATATCGACAATATGTTGATGGAGCCCCTCACAGAGACAATGGATAAAGTCATTAACAACCTCTCATCAAGCTTAGGTGCTCCGCTTAAGCTATCTTGTACAATTTACATTATATTTATGGGCTACAATATCATCTATGGGCGCTCTTCCATGCCCTTATGGGAATTTATAGTAACAACTTTCAAACTCGGCATCGTTGTTTCACTTGCCACAAATGCTGCTCTTTATAATGAGTGGGTCAGTGGTATATTTTTCCATGATCTGCCGAATGCCATTTCAAATGTCACACAAGGAGCACATGTGGATCGAAATGTATGGGACAATATGATAAACAAAGCTGGAGCACAGGTTTTGGACGCAGCAAACCAGTACACAGGTCTGACTCAAATGGGGATGTTTATTGCGACATGGATTGCTGGTTTTATCTGCCTAGTTGCTGCTATCTTTTTTTGTCTAGTCGGTTTTGTTGTTTCATTATTTGCTAAATTGGGTTTGTTTCTTGTCATATCAATAGGACCACTCTTCATAAGCCTCTATATATTTTCCTCAACCAGAAAATTCACAGAAGCATGGTTAGGGCAAGTTGCAAACTTCATCATTTTATATGTGTTAGTCGTGCTGCTTGGTGGTTTATATGTCAAGATTTCAATGGACGTTTTTTCAGAAGGTATTAAAAATATCTTCACTACTTTAATTCAGTTCTTGGTTGTTGGTATTGGTGGTATTCACCTTTTCCTCAGACTCCCTGATATCGCATCAGCTTTAGCCTCTGGGGGGGCTTCTCTTACAGGATCAGGACCAGTCGCTAAAACAACGGCTCAACTAACAGGTAAAGCTGCTAAAGCAACAGCCAACACGATAGCAAAGGGCGTTAAAAAACTAGCATCACTATTAAAATAAAAAACTAGCATCACTATTAGCAAAGGTCTAAGTTCAAATGCGGGAATTTAAAAAAATTGGGATTATCTTACCATTTCTCTTTCTCAGTGGCTGTGTGTCTTCACCAAACACACTGAAGTCACTCCCAAAGTGTGATGGATATTCTAAACGTCCACTCAACAGATCAATGTGGAATTGGGAAGGAAAAAAACCCACGCCCACACCCATTATCATCAGTAACAACACCCCTTCATCCCTAAAAGAAGGCAAGCTGGAAACGCTTCTGGCACAAAAATTAACGGATGAAGAAATCAAATCTTACAAAAATTGCGGGCAAAAAGCATGAAAGAAAAAGATATAGAACAATACATTGCTGAAGCACGCTCGTTTGATCAAGATCGCATGCTCGCCTCACGCCGCACCACCCGCGTCTCGCTTGCCATTGCCGGCATCGCGGTTGCTGTTGCAATAATGTCTTCTCTCGCAGTCATCACCCTCACACCCCTTAAAACCGTGGAACCTTTTGTCATCCGTGTGGACAATTCAACCGGCATCACCGAAGTTGTGGAAGCCTTAAAAGAAGGTCCCACCAATGTCGATGAAGCAATCACACGCTACTTTGCTGCAAAATATGTCCGCTCCCGTGAAGGCTTCACCACAGAAGAAACACAACACAACTTCCAAACCGTCTCCCTCCTCTCTTCTTCAGAAGAACAGGAAAGATTTGCCAGCTGGTATGGAGCAAGAAATCCCCAAAGTCCTCAAATTCTCTATAAACACGCCGCTGTTACAATAACAATAAAATCAATCTCCTTTATCAATGACGATGTTGCCCAAGTGCGTTACTACAGAACCATTCACGACAACGACAACAACAAAGAATTCATCACCCACTGGGTTGCAACACTTACCTTTGAATACATCAATGCCCCTATCTCTGTCCAAAACCGTTTGATAAATCCTCTAGGGTTTATTGTTAGTGAATATAGAACCGATCCGGAAGTGGTCAACTGATCATGACAAAAAAAATTCTTTTTCTCATTCTTAACATCGCTATTACCCTTTCTTTAACGCCTAGCCATGCCAGTATTTTTCCCACCCGTGCGCCAAGCGATAGCCGCATTCGCTTTATCAACTATGATGCCTATAATGTCACAAAAATTATTGGCTCCATACGCTCATCGGTACAAATAGAATTTTCTCCCAATGAAGAAATTGCCCATGTGGCAATTGGCAACAGCGTTGCATGGGAAGTCGCTCCCGCTGGCAATATTCTTTTTCTAAAGGCAAGAGAAGTCCAACCCATTACCAATCTCCAAGTCGTCACCACAAAGCTTGATGGCTCAAAGCGCTCCTATCAATTTGAACTCATGGTCAAAGATGGGGAAATTTCATCTGGACAAGAAACATATTTCCTTGTGAAATTTCGCTACCCACAAGAAGAAGCAGAACAAAGAAGACTCGCAGCCCTTATGCGACAAGAAAAACAACAAGCCCAGCGTATCGATAATGTCTTCAACGCTTCTGAAACCTACGGACCACGCAATTGGGCTTACACCGCTCAAGGCTCTATCACTCTTGAACCCTCCTCCGTTTATGACAATGGCAAAACCACAACATTTACATTTCCAGACAACCAAGAAATCCCTGCCATTTACATTGTCAGCAATGACGGTACAGAATCGCTGGTTCCCAAAACCACAAGAGGCAACATGGTGATTGTCCATGCCATTAGCGCACGCTTCACCCTAAGACAGGGAAAAAACGTCCTATGCGTCTTTAACGAAGCCTATCAACCAAAAGGCACAAATCCAAATACCGGAACAACCTCACCATCTGTTGAACGTAAAATTGCATCAGATCTTTAAATAAGCGGGAATTGAAGGGGACAACACATGAGTGATAAACCAATCATCGAAGATCGCGGATCTATTGGGGATGGCAAAAACAATAGCGCCAAAACCGCTGGCAAAAAAATAGTTGTCGCAATAGCCTGTATAGGAATCTGCGGCTATGTGCTCTGGAACATCTTATCCTCCCCCACAGAACAAAAAGACACCGCAAAAGCTCATAAAAAACAAGAAAAAAGCTTTCACAATTCCCTCGCTCCTTTAGAGCTCGCCCCCTCTGACCCGCGTGCAAACATAGCACCAATAACCTTACCACCCCCACAACCACTCGCACAAGAACCCAAAAAAGATGACCCACTACTTGATGCCGCAAGACGTGCCCCTGTTTTAGCTTTTGCCAAAGGCTCTAAATCTCAATTAAAAGACATCGTCAACACCACTCTAAACCCCTTTGACAAACTCCATGCCCTTGAAAATCTCGCGAATGCGCAAAATTCTCCTGCCCTTCAAGACACACAAAATTTTGCAACCCTATTAAAGCCTACCAAAACAGAAGAAGCAAAAGCAAAAGCAAAACTCATCGGCAATAGAAACTTTATCATCGCCATGGGAACCTCTATTCCCTGTATCTTAGAAACCGCATTAAACAGTGAGCAACCAGGCTTTGCAAGCTGCATCATCAACCGTGATATCCTCTCTGACAATGGGCGCGTTGTTTTGCTTGATAAAGGAACCCAAGTGATTGGCGAATACCGCGGAGGGATAAAACAAGGTCAATCTCGCCTCTTTGTACTCTGGACAAGAGCAAAAACCCCAACCGGTGTCATCATCGACCTTGCCTCACCCGCAACAGACAGTTTAGGAAGAGCTGGTTTTGATGGCAACATCAACACCCATTGGTGGGAACGCTTTGGCTCTTCCCTTTTACTCACCGTTATTGATGGTGCCACAACAGTTTTAACAAATAAAATAGTAGGCAATTCCAATAAAGGAGGTTCAAACAACTCTGGAGGCGGCGGTTTTGAAGGCGCAAACAACACTGGAAAAGAGGCCGCCAGTATTGCTCTTGAAAATCAAATCAATATTCCTCCTACCCTAGAAAAATTTCAAGGCGAACTGGTCAACATCTTTGTAGCAAAAGATCTCGATTTTTCCTCTGTCTATAAACTAGTCGTAAAGAGCAAAAGAAACCGCTCTACTCCCAGCTATTCCTTTTTTCATTAAGCCAATAAAGTCACATTATGCCATCAGCAAAAAATGCAGAACGCGCCTCCATCGTTTTAACAAAATTAAAGATCTTAGATGACTTCCTCAATGATGACAATTTATTTGAAATTGTCATCAATCGCCCTGGCGAAGTAATCGTTGAGGGTCCCAATGGTTGGCAAACCCACATCTTAAAAGAGCTAACCTACAGCGAACTAGAAGGGATTGCAAAAGTTGTTGCTGCCTACACAACACAAAAAATCAGTGTAGAAAACCCCGTTCTCTCCGCAACACTGCCAAACAACGAACGCATACAAATTGTTATGCCTCCAGCTGTTGCAGCCAATACCATTAGCATGACCATTCGTAAACCTTCATCACGCACTTTTTCTCTTGAAAGTTTACATGAAAACAATCTGTTTTCTGTCGCCCAAAACACCAGTTTCACACCCACGCAACAAATGACAGAACGATTATCCGAACTCTCTGATACAGACAAAGAGCTAACAGATCTCTTTATCGCCAAAGACTTTAGCAACTTTTTAGAAAGAGCCGTTATTACACAACAAAATATCTTAATATCGGGCAAAACCGGTTCTGGTAAAACAACCCTCTCCAAAGCTTTGATTGCAAAAATCCCTGACTATGAACGAATTCTCACCATTGAAGACACACCAGAACTTGTCGTTCCGCACGCCAACAAAGTGCAGCTCTTTTATTCAAAAGATAACCAAGGCTTAGCAAAAGCAGGCGCAAAAGAACTGCTTGAATCAGGATTACGCATGCGCCCCGACAGAATCCTTCTACAAGAGCTGCGTGATGGTACAGCCTTTTACTATATCCGTAATGTCAATTCTGGTCACCCCGGCTCCATTACCACCGTCCACGCCTCAACAGCCCTTGCAGCCTTTGAACAAATGACCCTTTTAGTCAAAGAAAGTGACGGTGGTGGTAATTTAGCACGCGATGATATCCGCGGCTTATTAATCTCGATGATTGATGTCATCATCCAATGTAAACGCCTCGAAGGAAAATTTCGTGTAACAGAAATCTATTACGATCCTTTCAAACGCCGTGATGCTTTTTAAAAAAACGCTACCCCTCACACCCTTTTTTATAAGCAAAAACTATACCAATAGAGCTTTCTTAAAAACACGATTAATCGCTTCAAGTTCAGTGTCAATAATCGAAAACAACAAGTAAAAAGAAGTAAAAATATCATCCCCATTCCCAATCACGAATGCGCCCCACAGGAAAACCAAAACGTGCCGAAAATGATATCTATAACCCTATATTTTTTCTGATTTTTTTTTGACATCAATATTTGCAGGAATATCGATACAAAATTTAGTATCAGTTTTACCTTTAGCTTCAGACAAAAGCTTCACAAACACCTTTTAATATACGAGGTCCTGCTTTATGTGCCTTATCCATTATTATTCTTTTCGATATTCATCAAGGCGCAGTTAAATTTTTCTTCAATGCATTCCTCTCTGATTTTGTCAAATTACCTCAAGATGATTGACTGTAAATATCTTCGATCAACACCGGAATATTTTGACCACCCCAAAAGGGTATAACCTTATATCCCCCACTTTTACTCTTATGCTTTTAAACCTAACTTTCCTTGGCTTCACCTCATTCCTTGCATAAAACCACCAACATCTGAATGAGTAGCAATAAAAGAAACAATATCAAATAATTATTCAGGCGATATGCCTTCTTCTTTCACAGAAATTCAATAAGCTGCCATTTCAATCACGGTTTGCATACATCATTCAATATACGGAAAACACCCATAACGATAATGATGTAAATGAAAAGCTCATTTGAAGTGAATGATCAGAAATATCAAATATCCAAATGACAAAACAAATCTTACCTATCTTCAGCTATATCTCTTAACCCTTGTCACTTCTCTTAACCCTTGTCACTTCTCTTAACCCTTGTCACTTTTCTCAAAAGTTTTAAGCGTTTTCGCATGAGGAATATACATATCAAACGGCAATCCTCTTTCATCAACAACTTTAGCTAAAGAAATTCGTATGAAATCAGACACCGGAAGTCCTAAACTTGCTAATATTTCACCGGATTTTTTTAACGCCCTATCTATGCAGGCACATACAACGTCTTTTGTCACACCCATATTAAACTCTTTTGATTAGCTCTCTTGTGTCATATGGCTTAATAGGGCTTATACAGCATAAGGCTTTATCCTTGCCCTTACCGTATCATATCTATTGATCTTGCACGCGCTATTGCGTTGATTTTCTCCTGTTGTCTCTGTTGCAAAAACTTAACTGCCATTTGAAACTCTTTTATGCAATCTTGATCATGAGACTGTTGTTAAAAAATTGCTTTTGATAGATCATAATTTGTTTGCATAGCAAGCCAAGCATGTGCTGTGCTTACACCAGCCATTTCAAGCCTAATAGCAAGATTAGCACTCATAGCGGCTTTTCCATTTAAAACTCTAGAAAGTGCTACACGAGATATACCAAGCTACTCTGCTGCTTCATTAAAGGATAAACCAAGCTCTTTGATCACATCTTCTCGCAATAATTCACTGGGATGTGAAGGATTCTTCATCATTGTTTAGATCTCCTTTTTGATGATAATCCAGATAATCAACCATTTCGACATCTATGCTATCAAAGCGAAATATTACGCGACAATTTCCATTTACAGTAATTGACTAATAATCCTTGAAATCACCCTTTAGCAGATGTAATCAAAAAGACGGATAACTCAAAATCTTTTGGCGATACATCTCCTTCAAGAGCACTTAGAATACGCTTTAATTTTTGAGCATGGGCGGTTCTAATCCCTTCAGTCGTACCAGTATTATAGAAGGTTTCAATCCTTTTATGTTTAAATCTTAAAATTGTAAATGAATATAGAGTGTACCCTTCCAAAATCCAAAAAATGTTCATTATTTTTACATCACATAGCTTTTTTTACTTTATAAATATTAGAACTATCGTGAAAAAAATTGATCATTCTCATCTCTTTCTCATTATTCTACTAATTATTGGAAAAGTATAAGTTCATAATTAGGAGGAGCTAAACGTAATAGGAGCGTATCATATCTCCAATTGGCAGCGGCACTTAAAAACATCAAGATGATATAACCACAATACTCATTGCTGTTTGATGTTCATGGGGCGCTGCACCCGCTGTATGTCCAGTAAAAAGAATGAATAACACTTAAACTCCCGTTCTATCAAACTTATGTAAATATAATCATTTCTGATTAAATATACTGTTGATTTCCTGCTTCTTCGAGGCTGGTTTCACCAAAGTCACAGGACATTGGCCAGAGCCTTCCTCTCCACAGGCTGACACGGTGGAACTCACCGCCAAGTTTTTTAAATTAATCGCGGCATTAATGTCTCTATCATGGTTCGTACCACAATGAGAACATCTCCACTCACGTATGTTAAGAGGCAATTGTTCAATCTTACATCCGCAATGATGGCAGATCTTACTGCTCGCATACCAACGATCTGCAATAACAATCTGTCGACCATAACGTGCCGCCTTATATTCCAATTGACGGCGAAACTCGAAAAAACTTTGATCTGCAAGGGCACGCGATAAATGCTGATTTTTCAGCAAACCTTTTACATGAAGATCTTCCAGACAAAATGTACCAAAACGCTGAATTAAATCTGTTGTAACCTTATGCAAATGATCTGTTCTGATATTACTTATCCGTGCATGAAGCTTAGCGAGTTTTTGTTTCTCCTTATAACGATTGCTCGAGCCTTTTTGCTTACGGCTTAGCCTTCGTGATAAGCGCCGTAAACGATTTAGCAAAGCCTTATAAGGTTTAACGCCTCCTATGGTTTCTCCTGTCGAAAGCGTTGCAAGTGCATTGATGCCCAAATCAAGACCAACAATAGCTTGGTTCTCGCTCAGTGACTCTTGATTATCTGTTTCAACGCTAAGACTTACAAACCACCGATCCGCTTTACGGCTAATGGTTGCTGACAAGATCTTTCCTTGAAATCGCAATTGTTCTCGCAGACGAACCCAACCAAGCTTGGGAATTCTTATCTTGAAACCTTGCAACTGTACTTGATCATTGGTCAAAGTAAAACGATCGTGCACTCCTTTCTTTCTAAAAGTGGGATATCGGCTTCTCCCTGAAAAGAAATTCTTAAAAGCCACACCCAATTGAGTAATTGCCATTTGTGGAGCATTTTTAGTAACTTCCATCATCCATGGAAATTGTTCTCGTTTTAGAGAATTGAATTGTCTACGTAGCGCATAGTCATTAGGCTTTGGTAAATTATTATCTTTCTTCCATGCTTCATATTGCTGCTGCCATTCCTTCAGTGCCCAATTATAAGCAAAGCGCGCGCAACCACTGGCTCGAGCCATGTAGCTTCGTTGTTTATTGTTTAAGTCTAGAGCTATTTTGTGAGCAATAATCATTGCGATGCCTCTACAGCTTGACGAACATTCTCTAATAATCTTTGATTTTTTCTCGAACGACTTCCATAAAGACGAGCACTGAAGACAGTAATAATTTCTAAAACATCTTTGGCTAAATCTTCTTCAAAACTGCTTTCTTCTCCTTGATTGAGAATGACAACCTCAACTTGTTTGGCTTCACAAATGGCGAAGACCAATTCCGCACCAAAGCGCAATAAACGATCTTTATGCGTAATCACCAAACGACCTATTTCATTTTCAATGAGAGCATCCAATAAACGTTTAAGACCTTTTTACGATAATTCATCCCTGACCCTAAATCAGAGATGAGTTCATAAGTCCAACCTTGGCTTGCGCAATAAAGCTCGAGAACCTGTTTTTGTCGCTCTAAATCGTCTTTTTGATCATGGCTCGATACACGCGCATAAGCAATGGTTTTTCTTTGTGACAGTTCTCTCGAATGAAAAGCCCAGATCTAAACCTAGATAGGTCATAACGGCGGTGACCTCCTGCCGTATGCTCAGAAATAATTTTGCCTTCACATTCCCAACGGCGTAGAGTGCTGATCGAAACACCCAAAACTTGAGCGGACTTACCTATCCCAATAAATCTATCCATAATGTATATTATTACACAGATATAAATAGATTATAAGTAAGCTGGTAAAGCCCCCACTACAAACTCTGTTAAACTAATAACCGGTTTACGAATAAGTAAAAGAAAAAGGAAAATCAAAAAAAGGCATATTTTTCATATCTTACGAACTATAGAGAAATCTATACGCATTGTAGTTATTAGAATTGGACTTTCCTTTTGTAATTGCCAAAACCCCGCATTAAAATCAGACCTTTATTCAAAGATGATCTGATAATTTTTTCAAAAAATTCAAGATTCCTCAAGTGCAGTCCCCATGCGTACATCATGATGAATAATAACATCCATCAACTCTGTCACGACAGTGTCCAATACTTCTCGTGCATCGCCTTCAGCCATAAGGCGGATAACCGGTTCCGTTCCAGAAGCGCGGATCACCAGCCTTGCCTCTTTTCCCAACCGCTTCTCTGCTTGATCAATGGCCGCTTTGACGGGATTTTTTTTCAAGACATTTTTATTTTTAATCGTTACATTTTTTAAAATTTGCGGTACAGGTTCAAACCGTTTACACAATTGGCTCATAGGGCTTTGACTTTCCTTCATACAGGCTAAAATCTGCAATGCAGCCACCAAGCCATCACCCGTTGTACCAAAATCACTAAGCACGATATGGCCAGAAGCCTCACCACCAACATTATATCCCTTTTGGCGCATGGCATCGACAACATAACGATCTCCAACTTTTGTCCTTACAAGGTGCAACCCTTTGCTATTCAAGAAACGCTCTAGTCCAAGATTTGACATAATCGTTGTGACAACACCATTGCACCGTAATCGTCCCATTTTATGCCAATTTTCAGCAATTACAGCAATCAACTGATCTCCATCAACCGTTTGTGCTTTTTCATCAACAATGAGAACCCGATCTCCATCTCCATCAAGAGCAATCCCCACATCAGCACGCACTTCATGCACTTTTCGTTTTAAAGAGCTTAAATCGGTTGATCCACATTTTTGATTAATATTGGTCCCATTGGGCTCATCATGAATAGCAAAAACTTCAGCCCCCAATTCCCATAAAGCACGGGGAGCCGCTTTATAAGTAGCCCCATTGGCACAATCCACAACAATACGCACAGTATCTAAGCGAACATCACGCGGCAAAGTTCGTTTGGCATATTCAATATAACGATAAATATCTCCCTCAACCCGTTTTGCATAACCAATTTCGGCAGAACTTGCTAAAGACTTTGAAAGATCTGTATCGATCAATTGTTCAATTTTCGCTTCCATATCATCTGAAAGCTTAAAACCATCAGGACCAAAAAGTTTAATTCCATTATCATAGAACGGATTATGAGAAGCAGAAATCATCACCCCAAGATCCGCGCGCAAAGAGCGGCAAAGCATTGCAACAGCAGGCGTTGGCACTGGCCCCAATAAAAAAGCTTCCATCCCCGCAGCAGTCAATCCTGAAACCAAAGCGTTTTCCAACATATAGCCCGATAATCGTGTATCCTTGCCAATCACCACACGATGAGATTGATGTTGTGAGCGAAATAAAACCCCTACAGCCATCCCCACCTTCATGGCAAAATCGGGTGTCATAGGAAATGAATTGGCTTTCCCCCGAATTCCATCTGTACCAAAATATTTTTGCACCATGCCTCTTTCCTTTAATATATAATTCTTCCCTTGGCTTTTCCTTAAAACCCTAACAAGCCCCCTTGGTACAATAGTCCTCCTCTCCCCGTATAAAATCAGATCATTGATCTTAAACCTTCATGCATTTAGACAATCAAGCCCCCTATTCACCATCTACACATCTAAACTACTCTCAAGCAATTATGTTTACACCCTTACACATAAAAGCAATATTATCTCCTCAAAATGCTCTATACATCCCTTTAACACAACCAACGGATAATTTCACACCCTTGCTAAATCCGTAAAGAAATCCAGCACCAAACCTCATACCCTACCAAATCAGCAAGGAAATCTATCGCCTAACCTTACACCCCCCTACCACATTAGAAAAGCAACAGTCCACCTCGCCTTGTAGCATGCTAAAGCCGCCATCATACAACGGCTTTGCTTAATTTTTTGCTTCCATATTTTTGCAAATATTACAAGAAAGGCGCAAACAAAACTTGCGCCTTTCTCAAAGAATTTAGAAGTTTTCCTAAAACATCGTCACTCAAGCGATATTAAACAGTTCTTATTTTTCTTTATCATGTCCCGCAGTATTGGACTTCTTTTCAGCATTACTTTTAGAGCGGTTGACTGATTTTGTAGTACCTTTTGTGCTTTGTGCTTTTTTCTCAGTCTCATCCGATTGCACTTCTTTAGACTGAGCCTCCTTAGGCTCAACATTACCGGATTTTGCTGTTTTTTTCCCAACAGCTGCCTCTGCTTTGCCTGCTTCGCCTTTATCTGTCTCTGCTTTATGAAGCACTGTTTTAGGGGCTGCTTCAGCGTTTTTTTCATCTACCACTGTTGTCTCTGTCTTCATTTTTCCAGTTTTTGGAACAGAAGACCCCCGTGGCGCAGCACCCTCATCTTTCTGTGTGCGTGAAGGAGGCTTTCCTGCAATAACTTCGTTAATTTCAGCTCCCGTTAAAGTCTCATATTCCAACAAACCTTGTGCCAAAGCAAACCATTCTTTTCTTTTTGTTTTCAAAATGTTTGTCGCATTTTTATAGGCATCATCAATAAGCTTACGCACTTCCATATCAATCATGCGCGCTGTTTCTTCAGAGACATTTTGTGTTCGCGCAACAGAATGACCCAAAAAGACTTCATCTTGGTTATCGCCATAAGCTACATTTCCAAGCAGATCAGAAAATCCCCACCGTGTGATCATCGCGCGAGCTAATTTCGTTGCTTGTTCAATATCAGAAGAAGCACCAGATGTGATATTTTCCTTTCCAAACTTTAATTCTTCAGCCACACGTCCACCCATCATAATGGCCAGACGAGAAATCATCCACCGATAACTCATAGAATAGCGATCGCCTTCAGGCAATTGCATCACCATTCCCAATGCTCTTCCCCTTGGAACGATTGTTGCTTTGTGGACAGGATCAGCAACCGGCACATTAAGAGCCACAATAGCATGTCCTGCTTCATGATAGGCAGTGAGTTCTTTTTCCTCTTGTGTCATAGCGGTTGAACGACGTTCCGCCCCCATCATCACCTTATCTTTGGCATCTTCGAATTCTTGCATCGTGACAACTCTTTTATTACGGCTTGCAGCCATAAGAGCAGCTTCATTGACCAGATTCATCAGGTCCGCACCGGAAAATCCTGGTGTTCCCCTTGCCAAAATTTTCAAATCAACGTTAGGCGCTAAAGGCACGTTGCGCACATGCACTTTCAAGATTTGTTCACGCCCAGAAACATCAGGGTTTGGCACAACAACTTGTCGGTCGAAGCGCCCTGGTCTTAACAAAGCGGGATCAAGCACATCGGGACGGTTTGTTGCGGCAATAAGAATAATACTTTCATTGGGCTCAAACCCATCCATTTCGACAAGCAACTGGTTTAAGGTCTGTTCACGTTCATCGTTTCCACCGCCAAGACCAGCCCCCCGATGGCGCCCAACAGCATCGATTTCATCAATAAAGATAATACAAGGTGCATTTTTTTTAGCCTGTTCGAACATATCGCGCACACGGCTTGCCCCAACACCAACAAACATTTCCACAAAATCAGACCCTGAAATGGTAAAGAATGGCACATTGGCTTCACCGGCCACAGAACGTGCTAGCAAAGTTTTACCGGTTCCTGGAGGACCAACAAGCAAAACACCGCGTGGGATACGCCCCCCTAAGCGTTGAAATTTTTGTGGTTCGCGTAAAAATTCAACAATTTCTTGAAGATCTTGCTTTGCTTCTTCAACGCCAGCAACATCTTTAAAGGTAATACGTCCTTGCGCTTCATTAAGCAATCTTGCTTTCGATTTCCCAAATCCCATTGCACCGCGTGATCCATTTTGCATTTGCCGCATAAAAAAGACCCACGCCCCCACGATAATAATAACAGGTAATAAGGAAAAGAGGAGATTGAGGAAAATGCTATTTCCAGAGCTTTCAGGAATAGCTTTAACATTAACGTTTTTGCTTTCCAATTTTTGTATCAAACCTGGATCGCGAGGAGCATAGGTTGAAATAGCTCTATGTTCAATGGTTTTTCCTGTTAATTTTTGACCTTGAATGGTCACAGATTTCAACTCATTATTCTCAACTTTTTGCAAAAATTCAGAATAGGAGACTTCTCCACCACCAGAACGTTGGCTATCTCCATTAAAGAGAGAAAACGACACAATCAAAATCAATGCAATAACTCCCCAAATAAGGAGAGAGCGGTAATTGGAATTCATATTCAGCCCACTTAATCAAATATAGATTTCAAACAGTTCCCCTTAACATATAACCTTGTCAGCCCCTTGCCAAGGGATGAGAAGCTGTTTATTTTCTTTTAGAGTAATTTTCCTTTATCTTTTCACCTCAATATTAAAAAAAGGTTCCACAACATTCACCAAGGCTGCATCTTCTCGTGAGGAAAGCCAATCGAAAGGTGCCATAATCCGCTTGACGATAACATGTTTATGAACAACTGCTTGAGAAATCAACTCTGGAATATCATACCCTTTATGATTTGAGATCATCAGCAGCGATTGTAAAGAGGGAAAATGAGGCTTTTCAAGCTCAAAATCGCTATTTTTTAATAAAAATTTCAGCTGTTCTAAATTTGCGGCTCCAACCTTTATAGCCTCATATCCATGATTTGTGATATGATAGCGCCCATCCCATATAAAAGTTTTATCTGGCTCAACAATAGCCTCTTTCATATTTCGCCCTTCACGCCACAAAGAAATTCCCTGCTTGTTATATTCAATAACAGAGCCCGCATAAGTAAAACGCCGCTTTTCTGGAGAATCGAGACAGAGTTTTTGAACAAGCATGCTTAATTTCTGATTGGGGAGCAAATAAAATCCCCCTCCCATCAGCACAGCAAAGAGCCCCACCACGAAAGGAAAACTGGAATGTTTCTGTAAAAATAGCGCAGGCTTTGCTATGAAACAACGTCCATGTTGGACAGTAATATCCAGTGCTAAGATCAAATCAGCAATATTTTTGGCTTGTTGACGACGCTGCAATGCGGCTTCATTTATTTTTTGAGCAATATAAGCCAATTTTTGTGGAGAAAGAGATTGACGCACGCGCACACGTTCAAAATTGCGATCTTCATTGGTTGGATCATCAATCCATGTTTGTCCTTGTAAGCGTAAATAATTCCGTAATGTTTGGCGTTTTACACCAAGGAGTGGCCGAATCAAACGCACTTTTCTATGCAACAGCGCCTCACGCGGAATACAGGATAAACCACGTTCATAGAGGGGACCATAGTTTTTTTCGGCAATATTTTTTCTTGTTTTTCTGGTATGATCCTCATCACGTATACCCTCGGCTTCACCGCGCAAAATACCAGCAAAACCACTGGCATAAACCTCATCGCGCATGGCAACAGCTCCACTATATAAAGCACCTCTATTCTTTTGGAGACGTTGATACCGCATTTGATAGGTCTCAACCTGATCATTGAGTGTATGCCCCGTCATAATAAGTGATGCGCCTTGTTTTTGTGCTTCTTTAACCAAGAGATCATAGCGTGCAACACGCGCGCTGGAAGCAATATGCGTCTTTGGCTTTTCGCCTTCCCATCGCACAGTGATATGTTGAATATCATGGACACGACAAATTTTCGCAACAGTTTCTGCCTCACGCATCGATTCTTTACGCAATTGATGATCAACCGTGACAACAATCATTTCTGGAGGAAATACGAGTGTTTCCAAATGCTCTTTGACCAAAAACATCAAAGCCAAAGAATCACTTCCCCCTGAGACGGCAAGAATCAACTTCTGACATTGAATAAAATCCGATGTTTTAAAGAGATTTCTTGCCAGTCTAACGCACACCGAAAACGACCTCGCTGTTTATTTTGCAGGTTTACAAAAAACAGATGCTAATGTTTGTTGACGTTTTGATTTTTTCACAAAATGAGCACAATCGTCTTTATTTGGCTCAAGAGCGACCATACTTCTTGCTAATTTCAGTAAAATCTCGGAGGTATAGAGCTTCTTTTTATCTGCATACCATGCGGTAAGATAAACTTGTGCTGCTTCATGATAGCGTTTTTGCCCCAACAAAGATTCGGCCAACCAAAATAAAGCATCATCACTCAAAGGATCTTTTTTGTAACGATTTTGAAAAGCGCAAAAGCTTTTTTCAGCATCAACATAGTTAGCAGAACGAATAAAATCATACCCTTCCTTATACAAAGCTTTAGAAGAAGAAAGATTGTCACTCTGATGTGCTTCAATTGGAGCACTTACTTCATGCGCTTTGTTAAAAGGTTGACTGTTTTCATGGTCATGGCTCTCCACCTTAGCTTCTACAGCAGCAACCTTTGTCTGGTCACCTGTACTATGGTCCTGCTCCATCTCTTCTTTTACAGTCTGAGATTTTTCATCTATAGTAGACTTTTCAAAAGAACAAGAATAAACAGAAGAGGCTTCTGTATCAAAAAGCTCGTGAAACTGCTTGTTAACATTTTTTAAACTGTTATGCTCAAGCACCATTCGTATCTTATGCAAAAGCTTATCTAAATCATAATCTTTAAATAAAGCCTGTTGATTCTCTAAAATAATCCCTTGGTGCTCCGCAACACTAGTAGCTTTTTCTATCACATCAGATGCTGCTTTATCGGCTGCTTCAGGTGCTTCTTTCACTGCATCAACAGCCTTATTAACAGCGTCAGTGGCTTTTTCCGCCGCATCAGGTGCTGCTTTATCAGCTGCTTCAGGTGCTTTCTTCACTGCATCAACAGCCTTATCAACAGCGTCAGTGGCTTTTTCCGCCGCATCAGATGCTGCTTTATCAGCTGCTTCAGGTGCTTTCTTCACAGCATCAACAGCCTTATTAACAGCGTCAGTGGCTTTTTCCACCGCGCTAGCGGCTGCTTCAGGTGCTTTCTTCACTGCATCAACAGCCTTATCAACAGCGTCAGTGGCTTTTTCCGCCGCGCTAGATGCTGCTTTATCGGCTGCTTCAGGTGCTTCCTTCACAGCATTGACAGTCTTATTAACAGCGTCAGTGGCTTTTTCCGCCGCGCTAGATGCTGCTTTATCGGCTGCTTCAGGTGCTTCTTTCATAGCATCAACAGCCTTATTAACAGCGTCAGTGGCTTTTTCCGCTGCATCAGATGCTGCTTTATCAGCTGCTTCAGGTGCTTCTTTCACTGCATTGA
>NZ_JBHIRP010000001.1:18793-142783 GCF_042197245.1 Bartonella sp. AA18HLJMS
GCTGCTTTATCAGCTGCTTCAGGTGCTTCCTTCACAGCATCAACAGCCTTATCAACAGCGTCAGTGGCTTTTTCCGCTGCATCAGATGCTGCTTTATCAGCTGCTTCAGGTGCTTCTTTCACTGCATTGACAGTCTTATCAACAGCGTCAGTGGCTTTTTCTATCACATCAGATGCTGCTTTATCAGCTGCTTCAGGTGCTTCCTTCACAGCATCAACAGCCTTATCAACAGCGTCAGTGGCTTTTTCCGCCGCATCAGATGCTGCTTTATCGGCTGCTTCAGGTGCTTTCTTCACGTCATCAGTTGCCTTATCAACTGCATCAACTTTATCCGTATCATGTGCAGGATATTCGGAAGCCTTTCGTGCCGCACTTTGAACAAGTGAAGTAGAACAAGCTATGAAAACCCCCATATAAAAGAGTGTTTTCCAATTGATTTTACGATACATTCTTTTTTCCCCTTAAGAGCTTATTAAATAGTTGAAACAAACAATCTTCTTTTTAATGACTATTCATGTCATTCAACGTTGTCACAGCACGTCGATTTTGATTCCAACAGGAAATATCATCACATACTGCTACAGGTCTTTCTTTTCCGTAAGAAATTGTTTGAATCCGTTGTGCGGACACACCAAGAGACACCAAATAGTTTCGCACAGCAACAGCACGGCGCTGTCCAAGTGCCAAGTTATATTCACGTGTTCCCCTCTCATCAGCATGACCTTCGATCATAATAGAATAATAAGGATAATGAAGCAACCATTCTGCTTGGCGCGTTAAAATACGTTCAGCATCAGCATCAAGTGAAGAAGAATCGAGACCAAAAAACACGCGATCACCCACATTAACCGTAAATTCTTGTCCTGAACCTGGTGACATCTGATTCAAACCAGCATCATTCATATAAGCGCCATTCATACCGTTAAGTGCACCAACATTTTTTTTGCCACACCCACCCAGGCATAGTGAGAAAAGAAAGAGGATAGCTAAGGAATGAGAGATGGTTTTTTTGGTAGAGCGCATAGTCCGTTTCTCCTTGAATTTCGTAAAGAAGGGTCAATTCTTAAAAATATTTTTAAGAATAACCGTTAATTCCTAATGAAGAAGAAATTTTTTCTGTTTTTTCGTCCTCATTTTTACTTTTGAGTCTCTGCCAATTTTTCTTCTCTTTGGCCATTCCTCTAACATTTCCATAAAAAATGTTTCCCTTATGCGTCATGGCTTTTTATGCATCATCTTGATCTTGACGATTTTTTTGCAGCGCGTTCAGCTTTGCAAAAACTTTATCAGCGTCAAAAGTCTTATGCAGATTTTCTTCACTCTCATTTTCCTCTAGAGCAGCGTTTTCCGTCACAGAAGCGGGAAGCAACGACCTATCTTCTTCTGCAGCAACAGGACGATTTTTCGCCGCACGCTGGAGCTCAAAATCTAAATCGATTTGCGAACACAAACCAAGCCCTACAGGATCAAGAGGAACCAAATTTGCACTATTCCAATGGGTTCTAAGGCGGATTTGTTCAATTGTCGCTTTTGTTGTCCCAATCAACCGTGCAATTTGTGCATCTTTCAACTCGGGATGGTTCGTCACCAACCATAGGATACCATTGGGACGATCTTGGCGTCGAGAAAGAGGGATATAGCGCGCCCCTTTACGTTTTTTTTCAGGAATATGCACCCTAGATTGAGAAATTTTCAATCGTGCGTTTTGATCAGCCTCCACCCGTGCAATTTCACTGCGCGTCAATTGCCCAGAACTAATCGGATCTAAACCTTTAATACCATAAGCCGCATCACCATCGGCAATAGCTTTTACTTCCAAGACATGCAATTTACAAAATTCTGCAATCTGATCAAAAGAAAGAGCTGTATTATCAACCAACCAAACAGCTGTTGCTTTGGGCATCAAAAGTTGCGTTGCCATTTTTATAAATCCTCTTCTGCGCCTCTTCTATGAGGCAGGTTACCGCCCACTCAAGAGCACTGGAACTTTTTTATATGTTTAGGTCTCTCCAACCACTCCTAAAACAAAGTGCGGCATGGAATAAACCATTTTGCTATGAGATTACATTCTGTTATAGCGTTATTTTTGCTCAACGACAAGAGATCTCTCTTGTAATGATCCTCAACTAAGGTGTCTTTACCTTTAAGATGAATTTTCTTATAAAGGGTTTATTCGATTATTTCACCTCATGCTGTGGCACATTTATTCTGGTGGGATGCGTGCTTTATCGCCTTAAATTCTAAGGAGTATCCAACTGGCAAAAAAGCCCTCAAATAGGAAGGAAAACTATGGCAGGCCATTCACAATTTAAGAATATTATGCACCGTAAAGGGCGTCAAGATGCAATGCGCTCGAAAATATTTTCTAAGCTTGCGCGCGAAATTACCGTAGCAGCAAAACAAGGTGCTCCTGATCCAGCCATGAACCCACGTTTAAGGCTGGCTGTTCAAAATGCCAAAGCACAATCGATGCCGAAAGATAATATTGAACGCGCGATTAAAAAAGCGTCAGGCGCCGATGTCGAAAATTATGATGAAGTACGCTATGAGGGCTATGGACCAGGCGGCGTTGCCGTCATTGTTGAAGCTTTAACTGATAACCGCAACCGCACCGCTTCAAATGTGCGCGCCGCCTTCACAAAATCAGGAGGAGCCTTAGGGGAAACAGGATCGGTCAGTTTCATGTTTAATCGGATTGGTGAAATAGTCTATAAGCCAGAAGCAGGAACAGCCGATAACATCATGGATGCAGCAATTGAAGCCGGTGCCGAAGATGTGCAATCAGAAGAAACCGGACATCATATTACCTGCGCATTTGAAGATATTGGTGAAGTTTCCAAAACACTTGAAGCAAAACTTGGTGAAGCAGAATCGATTAAAACGATTTGGAAAGCCACCACCCTTGCACCAATAGATGAAGAAAAAGCTTTGTCTGTTTTACGACTAATTTCAACATTAGAAGAAGATGATGATGTGCAAAATGTTTATGCAAATTTTGATGTCAGTGATGAGATTTTGGCAAAATTGTCTGTATAATTCCCATCATTTGCATAAGCCCTCTCTTCATGCATGAGGGCTTCAAAAGCATCTGTCACCCCTCCTCTTTATCCGCACATATAAAAGCCCCGCGTCAATAGCGGGGTAAGCCATTGATGCAACAAGAAACCACAATCAATCGCAGAAAACATAATCCCAAAAAGAAAAGCATCCAAAACTCTGTAGCCTCACGCCTTTCTTACATGCCCCAAAGATTATCCCTATATCCCCTCTCTATTTTATCTTTTTGTTCTTTAAGATTAACCTCCTCTCCCCACCCTCAAGTAATGAAATGATCTAGCCTCTAAACAATTAGGGGTTTCTTGACGTATTCCTATGACGAATCACTCATGAAATTCACTTGAAACTTAAGGCTCAACAAACATGCATTCCCCTAAATATTCGCTACGCACTTAAAAAACACTTAGAATATATCAAGGAGATTTATACGCCCTATATCCCCACACCTCAAAGAGCAGTGTTTTTACAACATCACAGAATAAAAATAAGCAAATGGAAAGCCAGAGCTGATTGTTTAGCAAAGTATTGTACAAAAAGCCGGTACATCTCTCTAATCCGTTGCAGATAAATTTTTGACTTTATGGCATCGTATATTTCTAAAATAACGTCATTTATCTTAAAAATCTGTCCTTTTGCTCTTACCAATCAATCAATATTCAGATCTAAAACAACCGCGTACTTGAATAAAACACATCAGAGAGCAACAGCCCCCCTGACAAGAGGACTCTTCACAAACAAAATCGAAGAAGAAGTTTAAAAAAATATATATAGCGACACTTTGAATAAAAAGTTGAACTCTAGAGACCTCAGAATTTTCGACTCTATTTTTTCAAGGTCTTGTTTTGAATTTTTTTAAGCATTTTCCCCCAAGGAAATTCCATTATCGATCAACAACCATAGATGATAGATGAAATCTACATAACTCCCCATACCCACTATAATCAATTCCTTCTTTTAAATAATTAAAAACTATTGAGATTGTGTAAACTTGAGACTGTATAGACTATATTCCTTCTATCTTCTGTTTTTAAGCATTTTGTTTTACTGTATATTGAGCAAAGGCGACCATGCTGGATCTGAAGCATCATTGGGGGTGGGTAATTGACGTTCATTGCGACCCGTAATATCAATCGTATAAATTTTTGGTCCCATACCGGGATTTTTGCGAAAGAACATCAGCACACGACCATTAGGGGCCCACGTTGGTCCTTCATTGTGAAACCCTGTGGTTAAAATTCGTTCTCCTTGTCCATCAGGGCGCATAACACCGATAGAAAATTGTCCGCTTAATTGTTTTGTAAAGGCGATATAGTCACCCCGTGGAGACCAAATAGGTGTTGAATAACTCCCATCGTTTGAAGAAATACGCTGAATATCACTCCCATCCGCATTCATTTTATAGATTTGCGGCTTTCCACTACGATCTGAAGAAAAGACAATTTGTTTTCCATCCGGTGAATAAGAAGCAGAAGTATCAATAGCAGAAGTTGTTGTAAGTCGCGTCATCGTACGGGTTCGTAAATCCATAGTGTAAAGATTGGCACTCCCATCATTTTGTAACAAACTCATGATAACTTTTTGTCCATCAGAAGAAAAACGCGGAGCAATTGTCATGTTATTAAACGTTCCGATCAACTCTCTTTGCCCCATTTCAATTTGTTGGAGATAAACATGAGGTACTTGATTGTCCTCGTAAGCCATATAGGTCAATTCTTGTCTTTTTGGTGAAAACCGCGGTGTAAGCACCAATTCACTTCCATCAGACATATAAATCAAATTTGCTCCATCTTGATCCATCATTGCTAAACGTTTAATGCGTGCATTTTGAGGACCTGTTTCATCGATAAAAACAATCCTTGTATCAAAATAACCACTTTCTCCTGTCATTTCACTATAGATCTCATCTGCGATCATATGTGCCACACGCCGCCAACGTTCTGTCGCAGTATAAAAACGCCGTCCTTTCAATTGTCTTTGTCCAAACACATCCCATAAACGAAAATCGACCCTCAAACGTCCATCGATTTCTCTCATGACTTGCCCAGTAACTAAACCTTGCGCTTTTATTTTCTGCCAAGAAGCAAAATGTGGTTGTTTATTAGGATTAGAAATGTTTTCAAAAAAATTTGCTTTATCAAGCGGTAAAAACAGCCCCGACCGTTCGAGATCGGCTGTCACCACAGCAGATATTTTCAACCCAATCGAATCATTGGAAATAAAGTCTGTAATTGCAATGGGAATGGGATTAAAATCAGCGCTCGAAATAGTTCCTTTCAATTGCGCATAACCCGATGAAATACTTGAAAGCCACAACCCACAAGTGACAATAAACCAAGCAAAAACTTTATGTCTCGTTATAGTCATCATGGAATGTGTCCTTTCGTTAAGCGCTTTTTTCTCGTTTATCATCTTATTTCTTGGAGGGGATCAACATTAAAGTCAAAACCTTGCCCCCATAGATCATATTGATCACGTGGGAGATCTGCATAAGGTTGGCATGAAAAGACAGCAGCATACACCTGCCTTATCATAATAGCTTGTTGACTCTCAAGGCCGCTTACGGGATCAATGATAGGATCGCCCACAACCATCCCTTCACGGTCTAAATAAAATCGCAACCGCACGACCGGACGATTTTTTAAATCGCCGCCAAGCGCCACAAGTTTAAGCTTCTGTTGAATACATCCCCCCGCAATATTGACCAATGTTTGTGCCATTTTTGTGGTATCATTAATATTTTTTCTTGCACCCAAAGCTTCTGGTATATGAGAACGTTTTGCTCCCCCTCCTTGTGACCGCGCACGATTGAGCAAATTATTTTCCTCCAGAGCTAAAATATCTTCAATGGTCTGTTTCTCTTGGTTTTTCTTGTTAAGCTTTGGCGTCTTTTGATTCAATGCAGCCTCATTCTTCTTTGGAAATTCTCCGTCAAACTTTGGTTTAAACTGTGGAAGAAGAGATTTTTCTGGAAGTACAATTTTGGGAACTTGATGAACAATCTGCTCTGCTGGTACTTTTGGGACCGTTGGAGCCAATTCTTTTGGCGATATCATCTCTTCATTTTTGTGCGCAGGCTTGAGCGCAACCTTAGAGGCATCTTCCGGCACTCTCAAAGGCATCTCAGGCGCAACCTTAGGCGCATCCTCCGGTGCCTCCAAAGGCATCTCAGGCGCAACCTTAGGCTCATCTTCCGGTACTCTCACAGGCATCTCAGGCGCAACCTTGGGCTCATCTTCCGGTACTCTCACAGGCATCTCAGGCACAACCTTAGGCGCATCCTCCGGTGCCTCCAAAGGCATCTCAGGCGCAACCTTGAGCTCATTCTCTGGTTCTTTTGAAATCTCTTCTGTTTTTGTTTCTAATAATTCTGGTTTTGTAAGTTCGGGTGCAAATGTTTCTGACGTGTTCTCGCTTGATGGTGGCGATGCTGTTTCAACGGGACGCGGCTTTTCCTCTGGTTGAAACGGTGCAAGACTATCTATTTGTCCCTCTCCAATATGGCGTGCATCTTCTTTCTCTTGTGGTTGCATAGTTGGTTTTACGGCAGGGATTGCACGTATAGGAGCCTTCACGGCTCCTTGTTGAGAAGAAAACTCGTCCACCAAAGGAGCAAGAGTGATGGGAATTGCTTCCAACGGTTGTGGTAAAGAGACAGAGCTTGTAAACTGAATAGCTCCCCAACTGAGAAAAATGACATGGACCACAAGGGATAAAGCCAAGCCTCGTTTCATACTATGATAGGAGTCTTTGTTCATTCTTTATGCCTTACTTATGCCTTATACATTTTTTCATTTTTAATCACTCTATGCTCTTTTAAAAAAAATTAAGAACAACCGGTTATACGCAATTTTATTACTTATTATTTATTGTGCTAAACTTGCTAACGCAACTTGAGAAAACCCCGCTTTTTGAATATCTGCCAGCAGTTTTAATACTTGCTGATATTCAACAGTTTTAGCAACCCGTACAAAAACCCGTTGATCTTTTTGTGTAGCATCTGCTTCCAGAAGAGTTTTCAGGTGTGCAATCAGGGACTGTGACGTTTCATAATAATCTTGATTAATGGCAAAGCGCCCTTGCGCGTCAAGTGAAACCGTAAGAGGTGTTTTTTGAGCTCGTACGGGACCCGCTTGACTACGAGGCAAATCTAGAGGAACACCGTTCACTAAAAGGGGGGCAGAGACCATAAAAATAATCAACAAGACCAGCATGACATCCACAAAAGGAGTGACATTGATCTCACTCATCAGTTGGCTTCGTGAATGATGCCGCCTACGTGTATTTTTGCGAGAAGAAGAAGCAACAGAAAAGCCCATGGGATAAGATCCTTTTTATAAAGAGGAAGGTGCTGTGCGTGTTTCATCAATACGCCGCGATACAATTGTTGAAAATTCATCGGCAAAATTTTCTATTTGTGCAATGATGCGCGCACTTTCATGAGTCAACTTGTTATAAGCAATAACAGCTGGAATTGCTGCAAACAAACCAATAGCGGTTGCCAAAAGCGCTTCTGCAATCCCTGGCGCGACAATGGCAAGTGATGTATTTTGAGAAGCTGAAATAGAAAGAAAAGACTCCATAATACCAATAACTGTTCCAAAAAGTCCGATAAAAGGTCCCGCAGATCCCAGTGTCGCAAGAAAACTTAATTTTGATTCTATTTTTTCACTTTCACGTCCCAGCGTCAAATCCATAGCCTTATCAATTCTGCTCTGCAAACTTTTCGATGTATGGGTCCCTTTTTCAAGAGATTTTTTCCATTCAACCATTGCTGCCATAAAAACTGCGGATATACTATTGGTACGTTGACTTTTGCATGATGCATAAAGATCTTCTAGCGCTTTGCCAGACCAAAATGTGCGTTCAAACTGCTTTATTTCACGCCGTATTCTCCGATACGTAAAAATTTTATCAAAAATAATTGCCCAACTCCAGATAGAAGCGAGCAGCAACCCGATCATAACACCTTTCACGATCCAACTCGCTTGCATAAACAAATGCAACATTCCAATTGTTTCTGGATTCGTTAGTTCTAAATGCGGCATAATTTTTGTCCCTCTAAATGAAAGATGCATTTTTAAAATTTATAAAACAGATTATTTTATAGTTTCTAAATTTAAGTAAAGACTCTAGTCTCACATAAATCCATGCGCTAAAACAAGACTTGTTTCTTAAATTTCCTTAAAAAGTGATGACGAGAGACATCCCTCAATGCACGCCCCTCTCATTTCACAACAGCATTTATGAAAAATATAACGATCAGGATTTCTCCATAAATGCTATAAAAATAAAAGATATAAAAATGCATGATATAAAATCTATTATGCACCACCATCTTTACGCTTATGAAAAGAACGCTAAATCATCATACGCGTTTCTAGCTTAAAATGCTGCAATAAGTCTTAGCACTTGAAAAGATTCATAAGAGGCATTTATTCCTTTCTTAAGTGTTTTTGTACCCACTCACCAACTCCGCTTGTGACATGTAAGAAAATGTTTTTGATTAATTCGCGGCAATAGAGCTTGAAAAGAAAAAGTTTTACAAGTTTCAGAATTATCTGAAAGTGACAACGCAATGAATTATCATTGTAAATAAATATGTTATCATCATAAAAGATGACGCTTTGCCTCAGGCTATTGTTTCTCTCATTCTTTAATAAGATCACACCATCGGGCACAAAAAACGACACTAAACCACCCTAAAACGCCTCACAACAATGCACCTCACCTAGGCCCCCTATAAGTCCTATATAATCTAGTGTAAGTCTCATGTAATCTCATTGTGTTGTGAATTAGCCCCTTTCAATGCCTATCATCTCTCTGGCACCTTGGTATAACGTACAAGCTTCTGTGACATGAAAAAAGCCTTTTCACATTTTTACCTCATCAAAACCGGCTTCTTCGCTCTCTTTGCTCACTTGCGATATTTGATCATTATTGCATTGAGAATGATCCATAAGGAACATTTTTACAATTTTTTCAATGGTTTATATTGTTCTCTTATGATGTATAAGCAAATGATTTTAATTGTTTCAACATGAACAGATCTGAAATGAAAGTATTTTATTCTATTCCTCTATTGGGGTTTGTGCCCGTGAGAAGTGATAATATATCTTTTTAAGTCAATATATTATATAGAATAATATGCTTTTGAAACTTTAAATGCAAGAATGCATTTCTGCTTTGTATACATTGATCTCTCACTCATTCACTACGTTTAGAAGCGCACATAAATCGCGCATTATAGCACATAAAGTGATGCATTATAGATAGAAATGGATGAAACACGCGCTCTTGTGATGCCAAATGACAATCCAGTAAAAAAACAAATCAAATTGCTTAAAAACACCCTTTGGGTGTTTTGAGACAATTTTCGACCTAATGGCTTATTATCACTTTATTGCAATATTGCGCTGGGTATGTGCATTTTTATAAAAATAAATCTTAATCCATTTTTATTTCTTTTTATATTTTGTACCTTTTCGCTGCTTTCCGATGCCAACAAACCTTTCTTCAAAAGAAAGAAAATATCTTGAGTTTATAGCAGAAAATGGATGAGGCGACATTGTTTTTGAATCATAACATGGATGAGGCGTGTTTAATTTTGTGAAATATCATCTTCAATTTATTGTAGTGTTGTAGCAGAGCTGTTTTCTTTTTCTGTATCATATAACCTTATTGAAAAACATTTAGGCTATAATAAATGTATAGTCTTAGATTATAGATTACTTTATATCTGCTGATCTCTCCTGAAGCGGCTGTTTCAATGAATCACACTTTTAACCAAGCATTTTTGCAAAAAGTTCTTTGGGTAAACGTCGCGGTTTTGCCTCCTCATTAATCAGAGCAATTTCAACTTTGGCTGTTACCAACGTGGTCATCTCATGCAAAATAGATTGCTCCATAAAAAAGCGGGCCCCTTGGATATGAGTAACACGTGTTTTAACAACTAAAAGATGATCAATTTTAGCTGGTCTTGAAAAATTAATTTCCATATGACGAACAACAAAAAACAGTTTTTCCCCCTCACCCCCTGCTGCTAACATCTTATTATTAAAACCGGTATCGCGTAAAAACTCTGAACGTCCTCGTTCAAAAAACTCAAGATAACGCGCATGATAAACTACACCGGAAAAATCTGTATCCGCAACATAAACGCGGACCTGAAAATTATGAAAAGCGTTTGTATGATTGCTCTTAAAAGGTGTTATTTCTGTCATCGACTTCATATCCCATAAAATCATCTAATATAGCAAATTATCTATCAATCAAAAGATTGAACACATTTTTGTGTTGAAGTTGTGAAAAGCAAAAGCAAAAAATCTTTAATAGTGCCAAACCTTTTTAGCCAGAATATGCTAAAAGAAGGCACGTCTCTTGTATTTTATGACCTTGCTATAAAATATTCACATAGTTTCTTTTAATAAAGAGAATGCCTTAGTCATCTTCCCCATCCCATAAAGATGTCTGAAGTGATGAATTGTCTTGAGCATCAGAAAGTTGAGAACGCCTTTGTATAGACGTTGTAGAGGCTGGAGCAGAAAGCCCTAAATGGCTCCAAGCCTTTTCAGTTAGAATGCGTCCACGAGCGGTTCTTTGAATAAAACCTTGTTGGAGCAAATACGGTTCAACAATATCTTCAATGGCATCGCGTGGTTCTGATAAAGCAGCAGCAATTGTTTCAATCCCCACCGGTCCCCCTAAAAAAGTTTCCGCAATCAGGAGCAAGTAGCGACGATCAAGCGGATCAAGCCCAAGATAATCGACTTCAAGGCGCGAAAGCGCTTCATCGGCGATTTTTTGGTCAATTTGTTTTGCTTGTTTAACCAAAGCAAAATCACAAACGCGCCGTAAAAGCCGTCCGGCAATGCGCGGGGTTCCCCGTGCTCGGCGTGCAATTTCATGAGCACCATCATCACTGATCTTGACGGCAAAAAGTCGTGCATTACGCTGCACAATATATTCCAATTCTTCTATCGTATAAAAATTGAGACGAATTGGAATACCAAAACGGTCTCTCAGCGGTGTGGTCAAAAGCCCCAAACGTGTGGTTGCCGCTACCAAAGTAAATTTAGCCAGATCAATTTTCACCGAGCGTGCGGCCGGCCCCTCCCCAATGATCAAATCCAGTTGATAATCTTCCATGGCTGGATAAAGAATTTCCTCAATCGCCGGATTTAAGCGATGAATTTCATCAATAAACAAGACATCACGTTCTTCAAGATTGGTCAAGAGAGCGGCTAAATCTCCTGCTTTAGCGATGACCGGCCCTGAAGTAGAGCGAAAATTAACGCCTAATTCTTTTGCCATAATCTGTGAAAGCGTTGTTTTTCCTAACCCCGGTGGTCCTACAAACAAAACATGATCCAGCGCTTCTTGCCGCGTTTTTGCTGCTTCAATAAATATTTTTAAATTAGCCCGTGCCGCTTCTTGACCAATAAAGTCATCGAGAACTTGTGGCCTCAAGGAACGATCTGGATCGTTAGGAAGGGAGGCGGAACCCAGAAGGCGTTTATCTTCATCTTTATGCATTGTTACCTTGATTTTAAGTAGGAGAAGAAAGCAATTTGAGACTATGGCGGATCAGCAGGGCAGAAGAAACAGTTTCCCCCTCAAGAGCGTTCATCGCAAGAGCAAGAGCACGGGATGCATGCTCCCGTTCAAACCCTAGCTTCATCAACGCGGAAAGCGCATCATGCGCAGGTTGATTGGTCATCTCACGCTGAGAAACCGAAACAGTCTTGACCGCTTGTTCAAAGGGGAGTGTTTTACTTTTCAGTTCACCCACAATTCTTTCACTGACTTTTTTACCAACGCCCGGCGCTCGACTAATCATCGCAACATCGTTTAAAGCAATAGCCTGTGCAAGTTCATCTGGCGATAAAGTACCCAAGATTGCCAAAGCAACCTTTGCTCCTACTCCAGGAACATTTTGTAGAAGACAAAACCACTCCTGTTCAGCTCTTGTAGTAAAACCAAAAAGGCGGATTGCGTCTTCCCGAACATGCGTTTCAATAAAAAGGCTTAACGCCTCCCCAACAGAGGGTAAAGAAGGACGCAGCCGATTTGACACAAAAACAACATACCCCACACCGTGAACATCAAGAAGGATATGATCATCAAAGATATGTTCAAGAGTGCCCTTTAATTTGCCAATCATGTTGCCACCCCACTCATATCGCCATCCTTGCCTGATAAGATCGGTCAATACTGTTACGGTGCATACTATGACAAAGAGAAAGAGCAAGAGCATCAGCCGCATCACTGCTATCAAATTCAGCCCGTGGGAGGAGAACTTTGACCATCATATGGATTTGTTCTTTAGCCCCATGTCCAACCCCAATAACTGATTTTTTCACTTTGTTGGGCGCATATTCAAAAACAGGAAGATTTGCTTGCGCAGGAACCAGCAGTGCAATTGCACGCGCTTGCCCAAGTTTTAAAGTTGCTGTAGCATCTTTGTTGACAAACACATGTTCTACAGCAGCTTCATGGGGCATAAATTGATGCACAACCTCTGAAAGACCTTTGTGGATCTGACATAGTCTGGAAGCCAGCGCACACTGTACATCAGAAGAAACCGTCCCTGCTGCAATAAACTGAAGACGATTACCCGCAACATCGATAACGCCCCACCCTGTACGCCGTAATCCGGGATCAATGCCTATAATACGAATCGTCTCTGCCATAAACTACAGTCTATACACTTTTCCCCCTTGTGAATAAAGATGTGAATAAAGACACGACCACAAAGAAAACAACAACCCAAGACAAAACCAGTAAAAAGATAATCATATCCCCCAAATTTATACAATTATAACACACAACGAACAGCATCTTTATGGAACACACTTTATGAAGCATAACTGAAATCAATCAAAACCATTCACACATCACAAGCAAGCACCCTCTAAAGCATAAAAATTCCCTTTCTATATCATATCCAACGCCATAACGGTTAAACATCGCAAGCGAGCAAATAGAGAGTGCTGGATTGCACATTCATAAGTGTAAAGAGGCTATGCAATGGATGGTACACACTTTACGAAAACTTTTTACATTATAGCATGACGCTATCATTATAAATCAACGCATTGATTTATAATGATAATTAATTATTTTGTATGTTGCATAAGAATCCCGAATATCCTAAAATTTTCTCATTACAAGTCTGTTTATCTTGAATCAATCAAAACCATTCTCTTACATATGAAACGTGGGATTGCCGTATAGAGTAAAACTATACAAGAAAGGACTAAAAATGCCTCTAATGAATTGTCTCAAGTTCCAAAGGCTGTTGCAACATTGGGGACTGGCAAAGATGATGATAGTGCCGGCTTTTTCCTTTGCAAGCGTAAAAATGAGAGAGGCTCAACGAATGTGAATAAGAACTGAGAGGTGTTTTTGAATATACTCATCACACCACAATGACATTGCATAGAGAGGGACATTGCATGGGGGCACAGGGAACCCATGGGGCATTCATTATATGGCACTTTATTTTGGATATTTTATTTTACGCGAGGGAAAATAACTTCCATTCAAAACAAAAGAAGCCCCAAAACTGCAACAATGTGTATCATCCTCATTAACACACACTTTACAGCAGCTTTATAGGCATAAATTATAGAGCATAAATAAATTGATGTACAAGCCCCTGCTCTATCTCAGAGCCAAAACAAAATCACACGATAGATCAACAGAAAGTGTTCCAGCTGCAATCAACCAAAGTCGATTTCCCACAAAACCAACCATACTCCATCCCATGCCATAATTCGCAATCAATACCTATCCCTCTCTCAGCTATAAGCTCAAGATATTTCCTACGCTCAAATAGAAATTAGGCAGAAAAAAGCACTCTAGTTTGGTTTTAGTTGTGAAATTTTGGTTGTAAAAAATGGATATACTGCTCTAAATATCGCAAGAAAGAAGCAAGGAGCTATTTTTCTCAGAATACCCAAAAGCTGTTTTGAGCAATTCGATTTGTTTTCCTACTGGATTATCATCTTCTAGAGCAGAGGAGGCCGCAGTTTCCCACCCAGCACGCATATAGGTTATGCGCGCTTCTAAACGCAATGAATGAGAAACAAATTGGCGAAAAATTTCTGGCAATTCATGCCAATGAGGGGTTTCAAGTTCCAATGTCGGTGTATGAAGTGACACTTTTACAATTTCTTTTTTTTATTTGTTCTGATGATATTTCTCCTTCGCACAAAGCAAGGGGAGTCTCTCTAAGAACGCCCAAAGGCTGTTTTGAGCAATTCGATTTGTTTTCCTACTGGATTATCATCTTCTAGAGCAGAGGAGGCCGCAGTTTCCCACCCAGCACGCATATAGGTTATGCGCGCTTCTAAACGCAATGAATGAGAAACAAATTGGCGAAAAATTTCTGGCAATTCATGCCAATGAGGGGTTTCAAGTTCCAATGTCGGTGTATGAAGTGACACTTTTACAATTTCTTTTTTTATTTGTTCTGATGACATTTCCCCTTCACGCTCTGCGCGAAGAAGAAGGAGTTGAGAAGCGATTTGCATAAGTCGTGTACTTAAATACATAGCCTCTTTCGCATAAACTGCAGAAACCTCTGCCGAAAGAGAGCGTGCTACTAATTTCCCTTCTGAGTCAATATACGCTGCGGTTTTTTCAATCAGCGCCATTGTTTCTTCATAGAGACGATTAAAAGCATTTTCAAAAGCATTATGCTCAATCATGATAATAGGTTCATCATATGGACGTTTATGTACACTCACGCTTTTATACTCCAAGTATCAGCACAAAATCATACCCCTTAACGAATAGAGTATTAAAAAGTTTCTTTTGTTGCTGTATAGAACGCTTTTTTTTAAAACTGCTACCTCTTTTAATTTTTTTGCGCAACGCACTTTTTATACTAAGGTTAACGTGCCCAACAAACACTACAGGAATATTTTTTATAAACGGATCATTTTCCTTGAAAAGGACCACTGCCAAGATTGCCGTTTTTCACAATAATAAGCGACTCCAAATTGCAAAGCAATACCCGTTATTATTAAGAGGGTATCGGAAAAAAACGTTTCTGTCATCACTGTTTTTATAATTTGTCCAAACATCGCAAAAATGGTTCCCGTTACAAAGACCGGTAAACTATGTTTTCCTAAAATTGCTAAAGGATGTTTTGGAGAGACATAAAACCATTTATTGATGCGCGGCAAAGAAAGAATGAGAAAGGCTAATGCAAGAACATGGAGTAAACGTGGCAAGCTTAAAAAGGTTTTATTAAAGTTCAACAATGGGGAAGACCAGCCAAGCCACCCCAAAATGCCCCACCAGTTTAAGCGAACCCATAACAGCGCCAACAAGAGATACGCTGCCGCACAAACAATCCAAAAAGACTGAAAAGCGATTTTTTTTCCTTGTTTAAGCGCTAAAGTACTGGTCAATCCTATGACAAATAAGAATTGCCAAGACAAAGGATTTAAAAACCACTTTCCCTTTAAAGGATAAGAAGGAGGAGCAATTTTGTAAAATCCGCAGATAAGATACAGTGTAAAGGAGCCCAAAAGCAGCCATTTTGTCTGCTTACAACTCAAATAAAGGATAAAAGGCGCAAAAAACATCAAAACGATATAAAGAGGAAGAATATTATTATATCCCAATTGATGCCCAAAGCTTAAGGTACTCAAAAATGCGATACTAGGCTCTTTAAAAAAGAGTCCCACATTGTTCATCGATAAAAGTTTTTCTGTTCGCCATAATAAAAAGGCAGCAAAAAAAAGACTTAACGTGACAAAAGTCGTAAAAAGATATGCCCCATAGAGCTGCAGAGCTCTGTACCAAAGTTTTCGGATAATAAAAGCAAAGGATTTTTGCTGTAATCGTCCATGAAAGCTTAACCCAAGAGCAATCCCTGAAAGCAAAACAAACACTTCTGCACAATCAGAAAAACCGAAATTTCTATGAGTAAAAGACTCATAGATCGTTCTGGGAATATGGTTGATGAAAATCGTCAATAAGGCCAAAGAACGAAAAACGTCAATGCGTGTATCACGGCGAAAAGATTGAGTATTATGCTCAAGAATACCTTGGTACTTCATCAGTGGACTCCCACACGTTGCACCCCCCTTGAAGTCCCATAAAATGGTGCTTACCCTTATTGCCAACAAGCATGAACAGAATGAAATTTTAATTTTTAAGAGTCAAGTTTCATTTTAAGCGTTTATTTTTTTTAAAGCAAAAGTTTTTTAAAGGCAAAAGAACGAAAAGCGTCCATACGTGTATCACAGCGAAAAGGTAACATATTATGCTTAAAAACACTCTCATTTCTCATAAACAGGCTTCCACACACCCACAAATCCTTTAAATTAGGTGAAAATGGTGGTCACTTTCATTGCAAATAAGCATAATAGAATGAAACTTTAATTTTTAAGCGTTATTTTTTCTAAGAAACAGGGATTTGACATGACACAACAAAAAAATAAACCAATTGATCCACCTCTTTTCCCTCAGTTGATTTTAACACTTGATGTTCGGCGCAACACCCCACACGCATTATTGCGGCAAATTTTGCAAACAAAGTCTTTTGCATGCGTCATCCTCTATGATTCACAAGGGGTGAAAGATGATGGCTCTTTTTTGCAACAACAAGCGCAAACTTACGCAGAAGATATTCAACATCATGACGCAGCCCTTCTCATCGCTGATGACAGCCGCATTGCTGGGCGCATAAAGGCTGATGGATTGCACATAGAAAATGATCTTAACGCTCTTGAAAGCTTCAAAAATCAGCAAAAGGAACAAAAAATCATAGGCTTTGGCAATCTACGCAATCGCCATAGTGCTATGCTTGCAGCGGAAACAGGTGTTGATTACCTGTTCTTTGGAAAACTCGGGGCTGATAAAAAACCCCAAGCGCACCCCCGCAATCTCCAGTTAGCAACATGGTGGGCAGAAATTATGCAAACCCCCGCCATTATCCAAGCAGGAAGCGATTTTTCAACCTTTGATGAAGTCTTAAAGACTGGATGTGAATTCATTGCTGTAGAAGAAGTCATTTTGGGGAACGACAACCCCTTAATGCTGCTTAAAACAATGCAAGAAAAATGTGAGAAAACCCCCTTGTAATATAGGAGACATACATAAGCCGCTGATAAAACCCCATACACTCACTCATGCAATACCCAGTGAACATAGCGATAAGCAAAAGCTACGAAAATCCCTGCCATAGTTCAAGCAGGAAACAATTTTGCACTCTTTGATAAAATCTTAAACACCACATATGAATTCATTGCTGTAGAAGAAGTGATTTTGGGGAACGACAACCCCCTGATGATACTTAAAATGATAAAAATAAGGGAAAAACCAAAGCACTTTCAAAAAAACAGTACACTGTCTCAAATTAAATTAGAGATTTTAGTTACTAACAATAACAATAATTAATAATAATAATAATAATAGTAGTAGTTATAGATTACTTAATATAAAAATAAATAATTTTTAATTAAGGGATATTGTAAATGTAATTAACAGTAATTACATGAGTTATTGTTTCATAAATTATTATTCAACAAATTTTATCAATAAAAAAATGTATTATACAGTTTTTAAATTAAAAAGGGGAGAAAATGAAAAATACAAAAAATATTGATTTTGACTATATTTATAGTTCATTTGTTTCAAGATTTTATTGGAAATGTAACTATTTTAAAAACGTATTTTCACCTTTCTATATAGAGAAAAGTCTTTTTAAACATGGCATGTTAGGTCTTTTTGAGGATGAAACACAGGGGTTTTTACTGTTACCATGTGAAGCTCACTTACAAGAAGGAGAACCAACAGAATACAAATGCAATGGGAATGGCTATTCAAAAATAATTAATAAAGAGAATATTGTCATTCTTAGAAATGGTATATCTAGTGATATTCCATCTTTAATAGCTAAAAAATATGCAGAGAGGACATATAATATATTTCAAAATCATGGTATTGTAGCGCGAACATTAAAAAATGCGGTTTCATTCCCCATAAATCCTGGAAGCCTTATACAAAATTTAGAAGATTTGTGGCAACAACGAGACGACTTGCTTAATGAAGTTTTCTCAATATTAGGATTAAAAAAAGGAGATAATTTTATACGCTGTGTACATGCAAGAGAGACTTTTGTGAAAAATTGTAAAGATCGTTTTAATTTTGATATTAGTTTTAAAAGCCAATATGAATATCAGGAAGAATTATCCTCTCGCTTACGGTAAAATCAAGCACCATTAATTGTCATTAGGATGTGAAAATCATAGTAGTAAAATAACTAAGCTTTGCTTTAATGAGAGGCTCTCCGCCTCTCATTAAAAAGCTGTAAGTTACAAAAACTTTTTTCATTTTTACTGCAATCTCCTAAAATCACTTTATTCCCCCTATAATCACTTTATCATTGAGCAAATGTTTTTTATCGCATACACAACACCTAGGAAGGGTTTGAAACAACTTCTTGCATATTAAAATGGGAGAGATTTTTCAATTTTAAAAGAAGCTTGTATACTACCATTGTCCGAGCATCTGTACCTATATTGTCAAAGTGAGAGAGTGCTAAGATTGCGGGAAATCATAGCGCATCCAAATTATCTTATATTGTATCGAGTAGCTGCAAAATAAACTGAGATTTTAACCGTAGTACACGCCCGCCGTAAATTTCCTAACTCCATTTGATTTGATGAAAAACGCAATACCTCTCACGAGAAAAACACTATTTTAATTTTTATTGTAAATTTCCTAAAATTACTTTATGAATTAGAAGATGTTTTGGTCGCATACGCAACGACCAAAAGGGAACTGAAAACCCTAGATCCGAGCGTAAAAATAAACCCACTCCTGTGGGTATCCCGGAATTCCGGGAGATTTTGCTATGTCCAGGTGCTTCTCAGCACTAAAAGCAAAATGCTGACTCGGATTCAGTGTTTTCAGACTCCCGGAATACTCATGCGAGGGCGCTCGCAACCGGCGGGGAAAAATGCAATCTCAAAATCTTAATATTGATCTTTTTATTGGCAAAAAAATTCGTTTGAAACGAAAAATGCTAAAAATGTCTCAAACAACTTTAGGGCACGCTTTAGGCGTCAGCTTCCAACAAATTCAAAAATATGAAAAAGGCTTAAATCGTGTCAGCGCAGGGCGTTTAATGGAAATTTCTGATATTTTGAATGTTCCCATTGCCTTTTTTTATGCCGATATCATTACAAAACACCAGCCCCCGTATCATCATGATGAAATCGCATCAAGCACAGAGGAATACCTGCTGCTCAAAAGATTTAGAGTTCTAACAACGGTAAAAAAGAAAGCCTTTTTACAGCTGATCTCTGATGAGAATGCAAGCTAACATCACGCGATAGTGTGTGCTATTCAAAGTCCCCTTTGTGAACGCTTTATTGCTTGAATGCAAAACATGCCACCCCTCCATTTTAAGAAACGACACGTTAAGAGACACTATTTTAATTTTTATTGTAAATTTCCTAAAATTACTTTATGAATTAAAAGATGTTTTGGTCGCATACGCAACGACCAAGAGGGTCTTGAAAGCCCGAAAATCTAAACATGAATTTACCCCACTTTGTGGGTATCCCGGAATTCCGGGAGTTTTTGCTATGTCCAGGTGCTTTAAGCACTAAAAGCAAAAAAAGCTGATTAGATTTCAGTACTTTCAAGCTCCCGGAATACTCATGCGAGGGCGCTCGCAACCGGCGGGGAAAAATGCAATCTCAAAATCTTAATATTGATCTTTTTATTGGCAAAAAAATTCGTTTGAGACGAAAAATGCTAAAAATGTCTCAAACAACTTTAGGACACGCTTTAGGTGTCACTTTCCAACAAATTCAAAAATATGAAAACGGCTTAAATCGTGTCAGCGCAGGGCGTTTAATGGAAATTTCCGATATCTTGAATGTTCCACTTTCCTTTTTTTATGCCGATATCTTAACAAAACAGCAGTCACCATACCACCATGATGAAATCGCATCAAGCACAGAGGAATACCTGCTGCTCAAAAGATTTAGAGTTCTAACAACGGTAAAAAAGAAAGCCTTTTTACAGCTGATCTCTGATGAGAATGCAAGCTAACATCACATGAATAGCGTGCGCTATTCATAAGCATTCATACGTATTTTTAAAAGCAACCTCCATTGTAAGCATTTTTTCATTTTAGGGGGGGATAAGCCCTTGATATAATAGAAGATAAGCATCTTTACATACGATAACCCTTCATCATTATTATTTTTAACAGGACTGTATTATTTTTAACAGGACTGTTTTAAACAGTCTGTCTCTCGTCGACATTTATGCTACTTTTTTAACTTACCCAACCCTACCTTGAACCAAGACGAAAAACTGAGAGATAAAAAGTAATATAGAAATGAAATTCTTATACGGCTTGTAATGATGAAAAAAAAATGTGAAAATTCTGATCGGTAATGAGGAGAAAACACCATGATCAAGAGAAGCGTGAAGCTGCTCATCTTAGGCGTGATTGGGCTTGCAAGTTCTGCTGTAAGTTCAGCGGGAAACACTGAAGAAATCTCAAATTCTGAAAGCTCTTTCAATACGATTCAAGAAGCTTCAAACACTCAAGAACCCTTTCAGCCCTTAAAAGCTGGAGACTATGACCAAGCCTATGACTATTACATCCAAGGTTATTATTTAAAAGCTTTTCGTGAAGCACTCCGACGTGCTGAAAAAAATGATCCTTTTGCACAAACTCTTCTTGCCCGAATTTATATGGAAGGATGTGCTGTTCCTATTGACGGTGCGCGTGCTGCTTTATGGTTTGAGCGCGCTGCAAAACAGGGGGAACCCCAAGCACAACTACGCTATGGACTTATGTTGTTTGATGGTCACTTTATAAAACAAAATCAAGAACTTGGTGCGCAATTCATTCAAAAAGCTGTCAAAGCAGGCGTCAAGGAAGCCTATTTTTATTATGGACAACTGCTTCTTTATAAAGCCTCACAGGAAAAACAAGCTCTCCCTGGTGTTTCTTCCCAAAGTCGTGAAAATGAAGCAATAGAGCAAGCCTTAAAATGGTACTTAAAAGGTGCTGCTCTTGGCGATGCTGAAGCGGCTTTTTCTGCTGCAAAAATTCTTTCCTTAGGCACATTAAAGCGACCAAAAGATGATCGCAATGCCCGCAAGCTCATGGAAGTAGCAGCTCAAAACAACCACTTAAAAGCTCAACTTCATTTAGCACAATGGCTTGTACAGGGGCGTGGAGGAGAAACAGATTTTCAGCGTGCTTTTCATTTACTTCACAGAAATGCCGTCAACATGATTGCACCAGCACAGATTTCCCTTGCAAGGCTTTATCGAGATGGTACAGGAACAAAAGGCGATATAATAATGGCAGCGGCATGGTATATGCTCGCAAAGGAAGCAAAAATGCAAGCTCCTGATCTTGAAATAATGCTCCAAGGCATGGACAAGACACAACTAGAAAAAGCGCACAAAGAAGCAATAAAGCTCCTTCCTGTTTTTTAAAATACTCCTCTCTGCTTCAAAAAGATAAAATTTATAGAAATTCCGGGAGATTTTGCTCTGTCCAGGTGCTTTAAGCACTAAAAGCAAAAAGGCTGATTCGAGGTCAGTGTTTTTAGACTCCCGGAATACCAACGCGAGGGCGCTCGCACTCGGAGGGGGCTTTAAAATGCGAGCCAAAAATCTTGATAATGACATTTTCATTGGTAAAGAAAACGCACTGGTATAATTTGCTTAACAAACAATACCCAATAAGCAAAAGAGCTAGGCTATCCTGAAAATTCCGCAAGCTCTATTTTTTCATTCTTTTTACTTGGATGAAAAACACGCCGTCTCTTATAAAAAAACTATTTTTTATTGCCAAGCCTCCGAAATTACTTTACATATTTAAAGGTATTTTTGATCGTATACGCAACGATCAACGGGGATTAAAAACCCTAAGGTCCGATACATAAAAATGAACCCACTCTGTGGGTATCCCGGAATTCCGGGAGATTTTGCTATGTCCAGGTGCTTTAAGCACTAAAAGCAAAATGCTGATTCGGACTCAGTGTTTTTAACTCCCGGAATACCAATGCGAGGGCGCTCGCACTCGGAGGGGGCTTTAAAATGCGAGCCAAAAATCTTGATAATGACATTTTCGTTGGCAAAAAAATTCGTTTGAGACGAAAAATGCTAAAAATGTCTCAAAAAACATTAGGTCAACATTTAGGTGTTACTTTCCAACAAATCCAGAAATATGAAAACGGCTTAAATCGTGTCAGCGCAGGGCGTTTAAAAGAAATTGCCGATATCTTAAATGTTCCACTTGTCTTTTTCTATGCGGACACCTCAGCAAAACAACAGCTCCCATACCCTCATGATGAAATCGCATCAAGTACAGAAGAATACCTGCTGCTCAAAAGATTTAGAGTTCTAACAACGGTAAAAAAGAAAGCCTTTTTACAGCTGATCTCTGATGAGAATGCAAGCTAACATCACGCGATAGCGTACGCTATTCAAAGCCCCCCTTGTGAACACTTTATTGCTTAAATGCAAAACATGCCACCCCTCCATTTTAAGAAACGACACGTTAAGAGACGCTATTTTAATTTTTATTGTAAATTTCCTGAAATTACTTTATGAATTAAAAGATGTTTTGGTCGCATACGCAACGACCAAAAGGGGCCTTGAAAACCCTAAGTTCTAGCGTAAAGATGAACCCACTTTGTGGGTATCCCGGAATTCCGGGAGTTTTTGCTATGTCCAGGTGCTTTAAGCACTAAAAGCAAAAAGGCTGACTAGAACTCAGTATTTTCAAGCTCCCGGAATACCAACGCGAGGGCGCTCGCAACCGGCGGGGGCTTTAAAATGCGAGCCAAAAATCTTGATAATGACATTTTCGTTGGCAAAAAAATTCGTTTGAGACGAAAAATGCTAAAAATGTCTCAAAAAACATTAGGTCAACATTTAGGTGTTACTTTCCAACAAATCCAGAAATATGAAAACGGCTTAAATCGTGTCAGCGCAGGGCGTTTAAAAGAAATTGCCGATATCTTAAATGTTCCACTTGTCTTTTTCTATGCAGATATCTTAACAAAACAACAGCCCCCGTACTCTCATGATGAAATCGCATCAAGTACAGAGGAATACCTACTTTTAAAAAGATTTAGAGTTCTAACCTCGATAAAACAAAGAGCCATTTTACAATTACTCTCTGATCAAAATGAAAGCTTTTAACATCATGACATAGGGCGCTACACTCTCTATTCTTGACTTGCCTCCCACCCCTCAAAGGACAGAAGCCCCTTCCCTATCCAGTTGGGAAACAATCCGTCTTCTCAGAACAGAACTCTTTTAGCTTCCCATTTTATGTGGTTCATTTCACAAGATTATCCGGACAAGCTCTCCCTCAAATATTCACCACACACTCTCATAAAAACATCACATGTGCAAAGTTTTATGTCTTATAGCACCACACCTCAAACGATAGTATTTAAAAAAACAGAATAAACATTCATACGTATTTAAAAAAAGACAGCCCTCAAAAAGCAATGCTTGAAAATTTTTTTGATCAATCTGGAATAACACTTAACACATCATTTTATAATAGTGATAGAGGACATGCTCTTAACATGCAAACGCAAAAAATTGCTTTTTTATCATAATCACTAAAAGCAGCAGTTTATTAAAATATACGCCACCAGAAGCACTTCAAGCAGCCTTTACAGCTGAAACCATTATTCATTGATTAATTAACCGATTGATTAGATACCGATATGTTGTTAATGTGCTATGCGTAAAGTTGCTCTTATTTCTGGAAGAGGAGCTTCGCAAATAAAGAGCAACAATAAGTAAGGGGAATTAAAGATGTTAAAATATTTATTGCTGTCACCGGTTGTGTTGGTGGCTGGTTGCGCATCTGTAGGCAATTATTCATCAAATTATGTTGATCAAAGTCTTACAAAGCGTCAGGCACAATTAGTCGCTAACAAATTTATTAGCGATATCAAGAGATCTCTACCACCAGCTACAACCACACTTCTTATAAAGAAAAATAATACAGCAGACAGCTTTACTCCTTTATTCATCAATCTGTTGCGACGGAATGGATATAATGTGATCTATACAGATCAACCTCAAAAGCAGCAAAACATGGGTGTGAATTTGAGTTATAGAATACAATTAAATAGTAGAGTTATAGTGTCTCTTCTTCAGTATAATGTGAACGGAGAACCACGTGCTCATATAAGTACTCAGCCCAAATGAACCCGCTATTTAATGTAAACATTCTCTATATTTTACACGTAAAGACTTAAAAGCTCTTGCGAAAGACAAAGAGATTTGCACCTCAATAAAAAACCTCATTTTTAGCCAGAGTGGATAAATTTTATTATAGATTGTGACAATACAAAATAGTGTAAATTATAGCTTTGAGATTTAAGAAAAGAAGAATACTAAAAATAATGAAAATGCCCCACACCCTAGTGAATTGTTACGCGAAGATGTAAATGCAAAACTTGGACTATCTGTGATTGCAGCAGCTGAAGAGTTTTCTATATCCCGTGTAGCATTTTCTAGGGTCTTGGTAAAATCCTTATAACGACATTTTCAGTGGCAAATTCATTGGCAAAAAAATTCGTTTGAGACGAAAAATGCTTAAAATGTCTTACAAAACATTAGGTCAACATTTAGGTGCCACTTTCCAACAAATCCAGAAATATGAAAACGGATTAAATCGTGTCAGCATAGGGCGTTTAAAATAAATTGCCGCTATCTCAAATGTTCTACTTTCCTTTTTCTATGCTGATATCTTAACAAAACAACAGCCCCCGTACTCTCATGATGAAATCGCATCAAGTACAGAAAAATACCTGCTTCTCAAAAAATTTAGAGTCCTAACCTCGATAAAACAAAGAGCCATTTTACAGCTCATCTCTGATGAGAATACAAACGAACACCCTGTGACAACACACCACGCTCTATCCCATGAGACACTATAATAAACTCCGTATTCACATATTCATCACATATTCTTAATTAAAAACATCTCATGGTTTTAGGGAACTTATATCATTGCCATCAATTATATTATTGCCATCAATGATGATATTTTACGACACAACGGGATAAATTTCCCCCAAAATTCTAAAAAATTTTTGTGCAAATTTTTAAAAAGCTTGCGTCTGAGCGCTTTTTATGGTCTTGCAAAGAGCTGAAAAGCAAAAATACATAAAGGTCCTTTTTTACTTAAGCTTTTCTCTTTGCAAAAAGCAGGAGAAAGCCCATAAAGAGCACACAGGACCATGAGAGAGCAGCAAGGTTAATCAAAGGGATTTTAGCCCGAAAATAACAAAAGAGCTTGACTGTTAAAGGCAGCAAAGAAAAGCGCCATAAAGACAACAAGAGAGTTCTTTTTGCAAGAATAGAATTGGATAGAAACGATGAAAATTAATGGCAATGAAATTCGCCCTGGTAATGTGATCGAACATCAAGGAAGCTTATGGGTTGCAGTTAAATGCAACGCTGTAAAACCAGGAAAAGGTGGTGCATTTAACCAAGTTGAAATGAAAAATTTGATTGATGGTACAAAACTTAATGAACGCTTTCGTGCTGCTGAGACGGTTGAACGCGTGCGCCTTGAACAAAAGGATTTCACCTTTCTTTATCAACAAGGGGATGCTTTGGTCTTTATGGATTCAGAATCTTATGAACAACTAGAACTTCAAAAGGATTTTGTTGGTGAACGTGCTGCGTTTCTCCAAGATGGGATGACTGTCACAGTTGAACTTTATCAAGAAAAGCCTATTGGCATCTCACTTCCTGATCAAGTTGCTGTCACGATTACAGAAGCCGACCCTGCCATCAAAGGACAAACGGTTACCTCCTCTTATAAACCCGCCATTCTTGAAAACGGGATTCGTATTCTTGTTCCCCCCTTTATGAATACTGGTGAACGTATCATTGTAGACACCAATGAGTTGATTTATTTGCGTCGCGCAAATGAAAAAGATAAATAAAGGAATAAAAAATGGCCCATTCTGCAGTCATGAATGTCATGGTGCAAGCTGCAATGAAAGCAGGACGCTCGTTGGTACGTGATTACGGTGAAGTGCAAAATTTGCAAGTGTCTTTGAAAGGACCAGCAGATTATGTCAGCCAAGCAGATCGCAAAGCGGAAAAAATTATTTTCAATGAATTAAGCAAAGCGCGCCCCAAATTTGGTTTTCTGATGGAAGAGTCAGAAGAAATCATTGGAGAAGATTCACAACACCGTTTTATTGTTGACCCTTTAGATGGCACCACAAATTTTCTCCATGGCATTCCTTTTTTTGCTGTTTCCATTGCCTTAGAAAGCCAAGGAAAAATCGTTGGTGGTGTCATTTACAATCCCGTGAATGATGAACTCTTCACCGCAGAACGCGGGTGTGGTGCTTTTTTCAATGACCGCCGCTGTCGCGTTTCTGCTCGACGCAGACTAGAAGATTGTGTCATTGCCACAGGAATGCCTCATTTTGGTCGCCCAAATCATGGAACCTACCTTATTGAATTACGTAATGTGATGGCAGAGGTTGCCGGACTTCGCCGTTTTGGTGCTGCTGCTCTTGATTTAGCTTATGTGGCTGCTGGAAGAACCGATGGCTTTTGGGAAGATAACCTGCAAATTTGGGATATGGCTGCTGGAATACTGATGGTTCGTGAAGCCGGTGGTTTTGTCACCGATAAAGAAGGCGGCAACAATATATTTCGCAAAAAAAATATCATTGCCGGCAATGAACACATTCGCCTAAAATTAGAAAAAACCCTCAAAAAAGGCATTTAGACCTCAGAAAAGATCTAGCAGATGACCTCAGCCAAGCAGATCGCAAAGCGGAAAAAATTATTTTCAATGAATTAAGCAAAGCGCGCCCCAAATTTGGTTTTCTGATGGAAGAGTCAGAAGAAATCATTGGAGAAGATTCACAACACCGTTTTATTGTTGACCCTTTGAGATGGCACCACAAATTTTCTCCATGGCATTCCTTTTTTTGCTGTTTCCATTGCTTTAGAAAGCCAAGGGAAAGTCGTTGCTGATGTCATTTACAATCCCGTGAGTGATGAACTCTTCGCCGCAGAACGCGGGTATGGTGCTTTTTTCAATAACCGACGCTGTCGCGTTTCTGCTCGACGCAGACTGGAAGATTGTGTCATTGCTACAAGCATGCCTCATTTTGGTCGCCCAGGTCATGGAACCTATCTTATTGAATTACGCAATATAATGATGGAAGTTGCCGGACTTCACCGTTTTGGTGCTGCTGCTCTTGATTTAGCTTATGTTGCTTCTGGCAGAACCGATGGCTTTTGGGAAGATAACCTGCACATTTTTGATAAAACTACCAGCATACTGATGCTTCGCAAAACCGGTGTTTTTGTCACTGATAAAGAAGGCAGCAGCGATATATTTCGCAAAAACACATCATTGCTTGCAATAAACACATTCGCATCAAACTATAAAAAAAAACTTCAAAAAAGCATTTAATTCTTACAGTTTTTTACAAAACCCTTAGAACCTTAAACAAACACATGAAGAAAGAGTTTTTAATTTTCTTTCAAATAACGATAAGAAATAACTGATTAGATAGTGACAAAAAACATCACCACGAACAAAAAATGTACTTGCTATGAGCCCCCACAAAAGCAATCCCCAATAGCTTACCTTATTGACGTTTCTGTTATTCAAATTCCCCTGCAAACAAACTGCAAAAGGCAATAAACACAAATCCCATCATAACCAAACGCCCCAAAAAGCAATTATCGAACCTGAGGCAAAAGCCTCTCCTACTTCTCTTGAGAGATCACTCTCTCCTTTTTGGTAAGAGCTGCTCTACATTACTCTCACTGCTTATCAATATGTTTCACCACCGAGTGTGATAACAGAGGTTTCAGTAAATTCACCGATTCATACAATTGTTATCAGCTTCTTCTTTTCAGCATTATTCTAAAGTATGTATCAAATAGGCATAAGATTTATTGCACTTCAAATAGTTATTTGCGAGAACCGCTGCCTGTATTTCATTCTCAAACTGTTCTTTATTTTTATCAATAGCCTCTTCCAGTGCATTTACCTTTTCATCCCCAAAGATAACTTGTAATTTTGTTTGTGTGGTAAGCTTCTCCCAAAAGATCAATCGGTTATCGCATTTCTCATTTGATGATTTCATCCACTCTTTAACGCCTAATTTGTAAGCTTCTTCAAATGTTGGTATCTTTTCATCAAGGACTAGGTCTTTTTTCTCTTCTTTATCTCTCTCTTTACAAACCTCCATTGCCCTTTCAACCGTAGAGTAACAACAACTTTTATCAAAGGCAATATATCCTTCTTTCACCGTATCAATAAGCATCTTATAGTAAATGAAAGTTTCTCTTGCCGTCTTATAATCACTGGAAACATCATACAATAAGGATAGAAGCTCTCTTTTACAAATGCACAGTACACTACTGTCACCAGGCATACTCCCAAATCCTCCCAGTTTTTTTAGCGTTTCATATTCAGTATATTTAGGTATGTCTTCAAAGTAAATTTCCAGAGATGCTAAGTCACGATAGAGCCCTGAAGCTTTATCCTTTTGTTGCTGTTCGTATTCAGCTGTAATCATATCATCAATCATATATAACCACCAATGAAACAACAGCATTGTAGGCTTATAGCGCTTTTTTTTCGTCAAAGGATCCACAAACTTTCGTAATGTGACACCATTCTGTCTCATGAATCGCACAACTTTAGGATAAGTTTCTTTAAAAATTGGACGCATCATTAATTCATTTATTTTTTCGATGTGCTCAGCAGTAAATTCTACTTCCAGCGCCTTTTCATAGAGAAAAAATATATCTACATATCCTTGAGCACAAATATCTTGTACCATTGGATGCTGCTGTTTTTTAGATTCATAAGATTCAGAAATGTATCCAATTTTTTTTATCTCTAATATACTCCTTTCCCAATGCTTTGCTTCTTCATCCCATTGTTTAATCCATTTTTTGGGTATTCTTTGGGTTTTTTCAAAAAGCCTTTGTTCCCATTGTGCAATAATATCTTGGTATATCGCACACTCTCGATCTTTTAGCTGCCATAATTTCTCACATTGCTCAAGTTGTTCAATTAATTGCTTTTTCTGATAATTTGCTAACCAAAGACTATAGATTATGCTCCCTATTATAATTATTCCTACTATAACTATGAAAGTATCCTGATCACTCATTCTTGCCTTCTTTTATTCCCACCAACATTTAACGCAGCTCTTTTATCGATCCCTCGATATTGTATCAATATGTATATAATTGATTCAGGATTTGCTACATATTCTATTTTAATAAAAACAATACACAAAATATAGATGTTTTTATTGGTAAAATAAAACAATTTGTATTTAATTGTACTGCTCTAATGATTTATGCACTTTTAAGAAGAGCTTTATAATTCTTAAAATGCACTCCCACAATATTGGTTCAAAGTACTCAAAAGCCTAACACAGCAAAACATGGCTGCGTGCTCACCTTGTTTATAGCATCGATAAAAAGCGTCTTTCTACTCATTTATCGGCTGTTTTTTAGTAAAGCGACATCATCATACACTTTCCTAATCCCCTCAATATTACTACAGCCCCTAAAACTTGAGACGCTTCATGAAGAGGACTTATTCTTTCTTTAAGTATTTTTACTTCACGCGAGCTCTCTCTGCTTGCAACATACAAGAGAAATGGTTTTGACTAATGCAACATAACCAAATTTGAAACGATAAATTCCATGTAAAATCTCTCATGAAAAACAATGAGTTATCATTATAAATCAACGTGACAGTGCTGTTATGAAGAGAACTCCTTGCTCATCTTAATAGTCCATAGCGATTTAACTGGATATCGTTTTACATTCTATACACAGAAGTGTCTTTATAAAAATGTCAGGCAGAAAAAAGAACAGCCCGTTAAAAAAGAAAAACACCTCAATGCTTGCCTTTCTTTTTTCCATGAGAGTTTCAAATTGATAAGCCTGTCTGAAAAGAATACTGTTTATGCCCTTAAAAATACTGCTCTTGTATCAAGAATCACTTACTCAGATGAAAATTGCAGTTGAGCCAAATGCGCATAAACATTATTTTTTATAATGAGTTGTGTGTTCCTTCTTCCACAAGGGCGCCTTTATCCATCACAAGAATGCGATCTGCTTTTAAAATTGTTGCCAAACGATGTGCAATGACCAAGATTTAGGATTTTGCATCAATCCTTCTAAGGTATCTTGCACCAACTTTTCACTGTTTGCATCTAAAGCAAATCTTGCTTCATCAAGTGGCAACATTTTGATTTATAATAATAATTCATTGTTTTATATGTTGAATGAGAATCCCGAATACCGTAAGATTCTCTCATTTCAAACCATGTTTCATGGTGAACCAATCAAAACCATGCCTTTTGCACGTACCAAGCGGAGAGAGCCCGCGTGAATAAAAAAACTATTAAGAAAGGACTTAAAATGCCTATAATAAATTATCTCAAGTGCCAAGGGCCGTAGCAACATCCACGAGTTGGCAAATATAATGATGGTGCCGGCTTGCAACAAGAGGGCTGCATTTCTTAAAATCGCCAGTGCAATACCAATGCGTTGTTTTTGCCCCCCAGAAAGCATGGTACCACGTTCTTCTACTTGCGTATCCAAGCCATCTGGTAAAGCTTGAATAAATTCAAATGCATTGGCAGCTTTAGAAGTGGCCAAAATTTCCTCTCCATGGGTATGTTCAGTTCCAAAAAAAGAAGAAAAGTTTACAATTATTTTATTTCAAGTCTTTATACTCTAGGGAAGAAAGGATTTATGCATATATTCAAAATGATTTTTGAATTTAAAAACGCAACCACAATGATTTATAAGTGTTTAAGACTCATCTGTTTATGTCGGATGCGTTTTTGAATTAATATTTAAAGTGCACTCTTTGATAGGATAAAAAACTCATCGTTTGCAATCGATTTGTTTAAAACCCTTGTTCCCCATAAAAAGGAGGCTTTTACATGCCAATATTACCAAAACGATTTTTGAATTTAGAAAGACGACCACCACGATCTACGAGTGTTTGGGAGCCACCTGTCCATGCCGGATGCGTTCTTGGATCAATATCTAGATTAAGAGTATCGCCTTCTTTTCCCCAAGTAGAGCGCGTCGTATATTGGGTTCCATCCGTCATAACAACGGTAATTTTATGATAGTTGGGGTGAATATTCGCTTTCATGCGTCAAACCTTTTGCGTTTATAGAATGAAATAGCACTTGCTTGTTTTTTTAAGTGCACTTCCTTTGTCTTTTTGATACATTGATTTAAAGTATTTATTCCTATAACTGAGCACGCATCAAAAAACAAGTGTTCAAGATACATCATTGTATCAAGTGTTACAAATCCAATACAGTGAGCAAAATTTTATGACATTACGTTCTCGTTCAGAAAAATCGACAAAGTCTTCCCCTAAAAAATCTTCATTCTCTTCGCTTGCAATTTTTGTTCCTTATCTTTTGCGCTATCGTTGGTTGTTTATCTTTGCTTTTCTAGCGTTATCTGTTGCTGCTCTAGTCACATTAGCTTTGCCTGTGGCTATCCGCCAAATGTTTGATCATGGGTTTTCTACTTCAAGCCATGGACATATCAATTTTTACTTTGGAATTTTGTTTATCTTAGCCTTGTTTCTCGCATTTGCTTCAGCAGCCCGTTATTACTGTGTTATCACCTTAGGAGAACGGATTGTTGCCGATTTACGGCGTGATGTGTTTGTCCATATTATGAAACTTTCTCCTGCTTTTTTTGATCGGTCACATTCAGGAGAGATTGTTTCAAGGCTTCTAACAGATACCACACAAATAAAATTAGCTGTGGGCTCTACCGCCTCTACCGCTTTGCGTCAGCTGATTATCGTGATCGGAGCCGTCGTAATGATGGTGATCACCAATGCTAAATTGTCTTTGTTGGTTTTAGCTGCTATTCCTGTTGTGGCCATTCCCTTGGTAGTCTTTGGACGTAAAGTTCGCTCTCGTACCCGCGCGGCGCAAGATCGTCTCGCAGATGCCAATGCTGTTGCTACAGAGCAGGTAAGTGCTATTCGCACTGTGCAAGCTTTTACCGCTGAAAAACTCGTTACAATACGTTTTTCACAATTGATAGAACGTGCTTTTCAAACAGCACGTGCTTCTGTAATCTTGCGCTCCTTTTTTACGGGGTTTGCAATTTTTTTGGTTTTTAGCAGTGTGGTTGCTGTTTTATGGATTGGATCGCGTGATGTTTTGAATGGAACGATGACAGGAGGGACATTAGGGCAATTTGTCCTTTATGCGGTTTTTGGAGCTTCTACTTTTGCGCAATTATCGGAACTGGGAGCAGAATTAATCCAAGCAGCCGGCGCTGCTGAACGGCTTGCCGAATTGTTACAAGAACAACCTACTATTGTAGCTCCTAAAAATGCTTTATCATTAGAGCAACCTGTTCGAGGTGAACTTGTTTTTGATCAGGTTGATTTTACCTATCCTTCTAGACCACAAGAGAAGGTTTTACGCTCGCTTTCATTTTCTGTAAAAGCAGGCGAAACGGTTGCTTTTGTTGGGGCTTCCGGAGCAGGAAAAAGCAGCATTTTTTCTTTGATCCTTCGTTTTTATGACCCGACAAATGGAACAATTCGGTTGGATGGCATAGAAATTAATCGCCTTTCTTTACAAGATTTACGTAGTGCAATTTCCTATGTTCCACAAGATGTTGCTATTTTTGATGGAACATTGCGTGATAATATTATTTTTGGAACTGAAAATACCCATGAAGAAGAAATCCTTGCTGCTGCTAAAGCGGCTAATGCACTTGAATTTATTCAAGCTTTACCAGATGGCTTGGATACGCAAGTAGGAGAACGCGGTACCATGCTTTCTGGGGGGCAAAAACAACGCATTGGTATTGCGCGGGCAATTTTAAGAAATGCACCCTTGTTGCTGCTTGATGAAGCAACATCTGCTTTAGATGCGAACAGTGAAAAGTTGGTGCAAGACGCCTTAGAAGGGTTGATGCAAAACCGCACAACCTTGGTCATTGCACATCGTTTGGCAACAATTTTAAAAGCAGATCGCATTCTTGTTATGGATAAAGGCGCCCTTGTGGAAGAAGGAACCCATGCCGAACTTGTGGCAAAAAATGGCGTTTATGCTTACCTCGCAAAACTCCAATTTTCACCCGAATAAGTAATCTTGATACAAGAGCAATATCTTTAAGGGCATAAACAGCACTTTTTTCAGACAGGCTTATCAATTTAAATCTCTCATGGAAAAAAGAAAAGCAAGCATTGAGATGTTTTTCTTTTTTCTGCGCAAGATGGAGTATTTTTATAAAGACACTTCTGTGTACAGAATATAAAATAATACCAAGTTAATCGCTATGGGCTATTAAGATGTGCAAGGAGTTCTCTTCATAACAGCACTGTCACGTTGATTTATAAGGATAATTCATTGTTTTTCATGAAAGATCATGAATACCATAGGATTTTCTCATGTCAAACCCTCATAGTGAATCAAACAAAATCTCTTGGCTTGCTCATCACAAGCAGAGTTGGCGTGTGGAGTAAAACGGTACAAGAAAGGAATGAAATACCTCCCTTGCCCCTTTACGTTCTAAGGGCTGTCAAAACATTGGGGCGCTGACAAAAGAGTATACGCTGGCAAAAAGTATAATAGGTGCTCGCTTTCTTGAAGCCTTTATGCGGGCTCACTTGATAGGCTCTAGGGACACAAGCACTACCCTAAAGACTGACCACACTCTTTAAAAAAACTGAATATGAAAAACTTTTCATACCCTCTCTCACCGCTATAAATAATAGTGTTTACCGAAAATCATGACAAATTGTAATTCACAAATACGCTTCTCTCTATTGCAAGAATATCCTTTTCTTCTCTTTCAAAAAAACGAACACTTTTTGAACACTGTTTGCAGATCCATATTATTGAAAAAGAGCAAAGACTCTTTTAGCACTTTTTGGCTTCTTATAACTTTGTGAGAGCACATGAGCAACAGCTTTTATAATAAACCGGCTTTTGGCAAAATTGTAAAATTTTATCAAATTTATTGTTTGTAAATATCACCACGATCACTGTTCTGCTCTTGCAGACACCGCAACCTCAAAACACCGTTCTCTTTGCTCATAAATTGTCTCTCCAGCTCTCTCTTTCAGTCATAGCCCATAAAATAAGGATAGAGTACTTCGATTGAATACCATCTTCTCACCCCCTCCAAGCCCCATATATTTTACAGCCCTCAACTTTATAGCACCCCCTGTCGTGCTTTAAGAAAGCATTTTAACGATGATAAGAACATGTACAAAGAGGATATATCTTTAGGGTATTTATGTTTTAAAGCTTGCACTAAATCATAATTTTTTTTGTATAGCGAGCCAAGCATATGCAGAACTGACACCCTAACCATTTCAAACCATGCAGCTGTTTCAGGAACAGATAAGCCAAGTTCTACGATTATATCTTCAACCACGAATTCACCGAAGTACGGAAGATTTTCACGATTTTTTAGCGCTCCCTCTTCAGTGATCCTCTAGATAATTAACTCATTCAGCATCTATACCAGCAAAGCGAAATATTACGTGCTAATTTTCCTTTACATTCATTAGCCAAGCCCCCTCAAAATAACCTTTTAGTGAATAGAGCTAAAAGGATAAGTCTTCAAAACCATTTGGTGAGATAGCTATATCAAGAGCACCTAAAATACGCCTTAGTTTCTAAGAATAGGCAACTTCCCCCTTTTATCGTATCAGTCTTGTAGAAGGCTTTAAACCCTTTATCTTCAAATCAATAAATCATAATTGGATTATATTGCATAAAGATGCTTTTTCTCATTTTTCCATTTAACACACGATAAGTTACCATTTAGGCACGATGAGAAGCTTTCCCCTTATATCATACATGAGAAAAACAAAATAAGCCGTTTGAGTGTCTTAAGGTCAAGGATGCCGATAGGCGCAATTTGTAAAGGGTTACCTTGAGGCTTAAGGACCCAAAGCTTGTTAGTCCCTTCATTAAACGCGGGTTTGATGTTATGATTTTGGAGAGCGATTATTAAGAATTTGAGAGGCAGACAGCCTCTCATTTTGATTTGTATGCAAACGAATTGCACCCTATTTATTCAGGGAGAATAAGAACATACCCAGGAGGTGCTAAACGGAATAAGAGAGCATCGTAACCCCAACTAGCAGACAGGCAGCAAATAGAAGAAACGCCTTCAAGAATTGTTAAGAGTAATGCGAACGATATACCGGCTTCATCTGCTGTTGCGTCACGGCGTTCTAAGAGGTATCCGACAAAAAAGAAAAAGCACCCTATTCCACTCACCGACCCAAAGACTTTTAATGCGGTATGAACCGGTCCACGTATGTTGAGCAAGATAATAAAAATTATGAAAGTAAATACTGTAAAGATCCCTTCGAATACCCCACGCACCATATTGCACAATTTTCGCATCATAATTGCAGAAAAGCTCTGTTCTGCGTATTGATTTTTTCTTTTGATGCTTGTATTCTTAGAAGATATACTGTTATTTTTAGAAGATATACCGTCCACAACTCCCCCCGTTTTAAGCCAAGATGCTATGAAGTTAATTACTTTTAATTATATCATCAAAAAATACAAGAAAAATTTATCCATTTTAACGAAAAAATAGGTGTTTTATTGAGGGGCAAATCTATTTTCTTTCGCAAGAGTTATTCAATTCGTTCGCCAATAGAAAGTCTACCCCCATTGAAGAAGAAGCTACCCTGATGCAGAAAAGCTTCATAAGCTGTATTCCAATCCGCTCAGAAATCGCAACTCTCTAATCTACCCGCTTAATCCACCTTTAAAACTGCAATCAAATGAATTCTGCTGATGACAAGTAATGATAACATGAAAAAGAAAAAATATCACAATATCAAACTCTTCAATACAGTATGAGCTTTATGATTTTCACTCAAAAAGTAAGTACCACCTCATGAACGACACCATACTAAAGTGCTGTGCATTCACAAATTTCCTAGCATTATCTCCCCTTCTCGAAATTGCACCTCTCCCGCAATCTTATCTCTCGATAGCACCCATTAAAGACTTTTAAAAGGTCCAAGGAAAAAACTCTCTGAGAAAGCTTTTAAGCCTAAAATGCCCCCGCCATTTTTATCATGATGAGGGCACCCAAAAAATCACGCAGAAATATGAAAAATCTCTCCGCATTTAAGAACAGAGCTTGTGCTTCAATCGCACGCTTTTTCTTGTTCTTTTGTCCATTGTCCCAAAGCCGCAAGATGGTTCATCCGAGCCCGATGACTAAATGCCTTCTGTGCAACAGCAATATTCTCATCTTTTCCAGCCCATGCTTTTAAGGCAGCTGCTTGCAATGCGCGTCCATAGGAAAAGGTCAATTTCCAAGGCAATGCGCCCAAAGAATTCATAGCAGATAAATGCGCCGTTGCTTCCTGATCAGACTGTCCTCCAGAAAGAAAAGCAATTCCGGGAACAGCGGCAGGAACAGTCTGTTTAAGCACCTGGACAGTCTTTTCAGCAACTTCTTCAACAGAAGCCTTGCGAGCATCCTTTCCATCAATCACCATATTGGGTTTTAAAATCATCCCCTCCAAAAGAACACGAGCTTCAAACAATTCTTTAAAGACAGCCTGCAAAACAGTGCGTGTCACCTCAAAGCAGCGTGTAATTGAATGCCCACACGATGATCCATCCATCAACACTTCCGGCTCAACAATGGGCACAATATTGAACTCCTGACATAAGGCAGCATAGCGTGCAAGAGCTTGTGCATTTTGTCTTATGGCGCCTCTTGTTGGCAAAGTGTGTTCATCAATAGCAATTACCGCCCGCCATTTAGCAAAACGTGCTCCCAAAGCATAATAATCTTTTAGCCGCTCACGAAGACCATCCAACCCTTCGGTAATTGTTTCTTGGGGAAAAGCAGCCAAGGGTTTTGCACCGGTATCAACTTTAATCCCTGGCAAAGCGCCTGAATCCCGAATAAGATCCGTCAACATTTTCCCAATTGATGCTTTTTGCCGAATGGTTTCATCAAATAAAATAACCCCAGAGATGGCGTTTTCCATCGCTTCTTTTGTACTAAAAAGCATTTCACGATAAGCACGGCGCTTATCTTCATTGGATTCAACACCAATGCTTTCAAAACGCTTTCCAATGGTCGCCGTACTTTCATCTGCCGCCAAAATACCTTTACCCGCATGCACCAAAGCAAGTGCAATATCTTCAAGCCGTTCATTCATAAAAAATTCCTCTTATTTTGTCTTAATTTCTAAAAATGCGCAACACTATCAAAACACTCTACACGATTGTATAGCTTTTCTTTAACCTTCCCTTCAAAGAAGCCCTTTAAGCCTGCATAAGAGCAAGAATACCAGGAAGAACCTTACCTTCCATCCATTCCAAAAAAGCTCCTCCAGCAGTTGAGAGATAAGTAAAATCATTGGCAACACCGGCATGATTAAGGGCAAAAACCGTATCGCCCCCTCCCGCAATTGAAACCAAATTTCCCGTCAAACTACGTTCTGCTGCATGGCGTGCAACGGCAATGGTTCCCTTATCAAAGGGAGGCATCTCAAAAACACCAAGGGGTCCATTCCACACAAGAGTAGCAGCTTCATCTATCGCAGTATTGATATGCGCAATAGAGCGCGTCCCAATATCCAATATCATGCCATCTTGTGGAATATCTTCAATGTCATAAAGACGATGCGGTGCATCTTTTTCAAAACGAAATCCCACAACAGCATCCTGAGGGAGCAGAAGCGTACAGTGACACTCTTGCGCTTTTTTAATGATTTTTTTTATCGTTTCCATCAATGCATGTTCACACAGTGATTTCCCTACATGGATACCTTGCGCAGCTAAAAAACTATTAGCCATCCCCCCACCAATAATTAAGGAGTCAACTTTTTCCACCAAATGATTGAGCACAAAAAGCTTACTAGAAACCTTTGCTCCTCCCACAAGAGCAACCACAGGACGTGCTGGATTGCCAAGTCCTTTTTCTAATGCCTGCAATTCACCTTGCAAAGACCGTCCTGCATAAGAAGGCAACAAATGCGTTATTCCCTCCACCGAAGCATGGGCACGATGAGAAACTGAAAAAGCATCATTGACATAGAGATCTCCATTATGAGCCAAAGCTTCTGCAAAAGAACAATCATTCTTTTCTTCACCAGCATAAAAACGAACATTTTCAAGCAGTAAAACACCACCATTTTGTAATGACTCAACTGCAACCTGCACCGCCGAACCGATACAGTCCGGAGCAAAAGCAACCGGCTGATTAATGATCTTTTCCAGCACTTGCACAACAGGACGGAGTGAAAACTCTTGCTCTACCTTTCCTTTGGGGCGACCACAATGAGAAAGCAGAATAAGTTTAGCACCACGCTTTTGCAGCTCAACGAGTGTCTCTTTATGTCGTACAAGACGCGTCTCATCGCATACCTTACCTTGCGCCATAGGAACATTAAAATCTACGCGCACCAGAACACGTTTACCCAAAACATCAACATCATCAAGTGTACGAAACCCCATCACTGCTTCCTCTTCACTTTCCATTGTTTCAAATAAAAACGCATCCAACAACCCTGCCCACTTTTCTTTCCACTTATCCCCCTCTTTGCTTTTACAAGAGATCCACGACAGCCTATCTCTCACCCTTTGCTTAATAAAAATCCAAAGCTTTTATCGTCAAATGTACAAAAGCCCACCATTGCTCTTAATCTTCATATTCCATTGTGGCAAACAAATGCATTGGCTCAACTTGAGCTCTATTAAAGCTTCCTTTTACTTCTAGGAAAAAGAGTTTACATCTCCTGTTTTCTAACGTTTTCTCAAAGGGTATCTCGTTCAGATCTTACTTTTTCAAAGTTTACTCTTTCATGCATCTTTTAAAAGCACGTATTGACACAGTATTAAAACAAAACACATCATCAATTTTTCAATAGCCTCTTCTCTCTAGCGCATGAGAACAACAGCCTCTAACTGTTTTTCTCAAAATTGCACAAAAATGAGACTTTTCCTTATAAAAAGAGGACCCTGAGGTCCTCTTATATTGTCTGAGCAAAAGCCACTGCCGTATCACTCATACGGTTAGAAAAGCCCCATTCATTATCATACCAAACCAGAACGCGACAGAGCTTACCATCAATCACTTTGGTTTGATCATTGTGGAAAATAGCTGAATGAGGATTATGATTAAAATCACAACTCACGAGTTTCTCTTCTGTAGTGTCCAAAACGCCCTTCAAAGAACCCTGTGCAGCAGTAGCAATAGCTGTATTAATTTCTTCGATTGTTGTGGAACGCTTAGCGATAAATGTCAAATCAACCACAGAAACATTAGGGGTCGGAACACGAATCGATACACCATCAAGCAATCCCTTTAATTCTGGCAAGACCAATCCCACAGCTTTTGCCGCTCCTGTTGAGGTAGGAATCATAGAAAGAGCTGCCGCACGTGCACGATAAAGGTCCCGATGCATTGTATCCAATACAGGTTGATCACCCGTATAAGAATGGATTGTTGTCATAAAGCCCTTTTCAATGCCCACCGTATTGTGTAAAACTTGTGCAACAGGCGCCAAACAATTGGTTGTACAAGAAGCATTTGAAACAACGCGATGCTCGCTGCTTAAAGATTGATGATTAACCCCATAGACGACCGTAAGATCTGCTCCTTCAGAAGGCGCAGAAATAAGAACACGCTTTGCCCCCGCATCTAAATGAGCACTTGCTTTATCACGCGCAGTAAAAATGCCCGTACATTCCAAAGCAATATCGATATCCAAATCTTTCCAAGGCAATTGAGCAGGATCACGCTCTGCGCATACCTTTATTAAACCACCTCCCACATCAATAGCATCCCCTACCACCTTAACGATACCAGGAAAACGCCCATGAACTGAATCATAGCGTAATAAATGGGCATTTGTTTCCACCGATCCCAAATCATTAATTGCAACCACTTCAACATCTTGTCGTCCACTTTCCACAAGTGCACGTAAAATATTGCGACCAATACGACCAAACCCATTAATTGCAACACGAACTGTCATTTCACATGTTTCCTCATCAATTTTTAAAAGCACAACATTTAAAACACAATAAATGGGTATTTCACCAATCCAAAATCATTAATTCCCACAATGTCAATATCTTGATCACTCACTCACTTATCCACAATAATGCACAAGATCATCCACAGCACTGCACAGAATATGATGCCCTACAATCACCCCATTCATGACAACACAAGCTGTCACTTTGTCTTTTCCTCTTTGATCTTTTCCAGCTCTTTTTCAACGGTGGCAACGACATTTTCCCAAGTAATACCAAAATGCGCATAAAGGGCATCAATTGTTCCACTTGCCCCAAAGCCCTCCATACCAATAAACACACCATCACAGCCAATAAAACGATCCCATCCTTGGGCGACAGCAGCTTCAATGGCAATTTTAATCGGTGCATCTCCAATGAGAGCACGCTGATAGGAGAGAGATTGTTGAGAAAAAAGTTCAAAACAAGGCACAGAAACCACACGCGTTGGGATGCCTTTTTCTTCTAACACCGCATGTGCCTCCACTGCAATTTGCAATTCTGAACCAGAAGCAAACAGCGTCACTTGTGCATCATCGCTAGCTGTTAGGAATTCATAAGCACCAAGCATACAGAGATTTTCTTCTTCATACTCTTGACGCAAAAGCGGTAGATTTTGTCGACTTAAAGCCAAGGTAGAAGGCGTCCCGCATGCTTTCAAAGCCAATTGCCAACACTCAACTGTCTCCATAGCATCGGCAGGACGGAACACAAAATGATTAGGCATTGCACGCAGGCAAGCCAAATGCTCTACGGGTTGATGGGTCGGACCATCTTCACCAAGACCAATAGAATCATGAGTCATGACATAAATCACCCGCAACCCCATGAGAGAAGACAAACGCATAGCAGGACGCATATAGTCAGAAAAGCATAAAAAGGTTCCCCCATAAGGAATAAAGCCGCCATAAAGGGCAAGACCATTCATCACAGCTCCCATTGCATGTTCGCGAATTCCATAATGCAGATAGCGCCCTGAAAAATCTTCAGCAGAGATACTTTTCATCTGGCTGCTTTTTGTATTATTAGATCCGGTTAAATCAGCCGAACCACCAATAGTCTCAACAACGACCTCATTGATCACTTCAAGAGCCATTTCCGAAGCTTTACGCGTAGCAACAACGGGGCGCTCTTCAACCAATTTCTGTTTATAAGTATCAATAGCGCCATCAAATCCGCCCACGAGATCGCCCCGCATCAATCTTTCAAACTCCACACGCTCTGAGACAGGAAGATCAGCAAATTTTTCTTCCCATTTTTGGCGTTTTTTAGCAGCATTGAGACTAGCCAAGCGCCAATTATCGAGAATATCGGCTGGAATAACGAAAGGCTCAGCATCCCACCCTAACGCGATACGGGTTTCAGTGATTTCTCGTGCGCCCAAAGGGGCTCCATGAATTTTATTGGTACCCGCTTTATTGGGTGCTCCAAAGCCAATTGTTGTTTTACAAGCGATCAAAGTTGGTTTATCGGAATTTTGTGCCGCCTCAATAGCTCGCGCAATTGCTGCTTGATCATGCCCATTGACTTTATGTGTCTCCCAACCAGATGCCTTAAAACGCGCAATCTGATCTGTACTGTCAGCAAGGGAAATCTCTCCATCGATAGAAATATTATTATCGTCCCACAACACAATAAGCTTATTGAGTTTCAAATGACCGGCAAGGGAAAGTGCTTCTTGAGATATCCCTTCCATAAGGCATCCATCGCCCACCAACGCATAAGTGTAATGGTTGATAAGATCACCAAAACGGGCATTTTGCAAACGCTCTCCAAGAGCCATCCCCACGGCATTAGCCAATCCTTGTCCGAGAGGACCAGTCGTTGTTTCGATTCCTGCCACATGCCCATATTCTGGATGCCCAGCAAGCTTTGCTCCTAATTGGCGAAAATTTTTGAGATCTTCAATGCCAATATCTTCATAACCAGAAAGATACAAGAGAGCATAAAGCAACATAGACCCATGTCCTGCTGATAACACAAAACGATCACGGTTAGGCCAGCGAGGTTTTTTGGGGTCATGAGCAAGGAATCTTGTATAAAGAACCGTAGCAATATCGGCTGCTCCCATTGGCAAGCCCGGATGACCAGAATTTGCTTTTTCAATCGCATCAATAGCAAGAAAACGGATAGCATTGGCCATCTGATTCTGTTGGTGGGTGTTTGTCATGAATAATCGACCATTTCGTTAAATACGTTATTCTGTTGCTTTTTCCGTATTCTCTTAAAATTCTCAAGAAATACTATTTTCTAACCATTAGCGTGAGACTTTTTGCCACCACTTCAATAATATTAATAACATTCCCCTCACGCGTTCTGTATATCCATGTCATTTATGCCAATACGCGCAAAAAATCCAGCTTTTAATTTATATCTATCCCCTGCTTTGCTTGCTAAAATATCCTACATACTTAAAAATAAAATGCACACAATACAAGAGTGAAAGTGATTCGTTTTTGCATAACACATTGATAAAGGATACAATTACCCAAAGGATAAAAGCAATGAACCAAGAGACTACAGTTCTACAAGATGCTTTAGAGCACCTAGAAAAGGCACTTAGAACTTTAGAGATCACCATAATAAACCGCAATGCCGTTATTGATAAAAATAACGAATGGGAAGAAGAAATCCAACGAATGAATGCTGACCGCAGCCATCTTGCCCAAGCGCTTGACAAAGCTGAAGCCCAAATTGAACGCTTAGAGTCCGTAAACAAAGAAGTTTCCAAACGTCTTATTAAAGCAATGGAAACAATTCGTGTTGTCATTGATAGATAAAGGTTTGAATGTATGGAAACTGTTTCCGTTACCATTGATGGTAAAGTTTATCGCATGGCTTGTGACAAAGGACAAGAACGTCGTCTTATTGCGCTTGCTGCTCAATTGGATCAATATATCACACATTTAAAGAACAATTTTGGTGAAATTGGCGACCATCGTTTATCGGTTATGGCTGGCATAATGATTATTGATGAAATGGAAGAAATAAAACGAGAAAATAAAAAATTACAAGAAGACTACAATACTCTTTTACGACTCCACAACGAAAGAGACCGTACCATGGGGAAAATTATGCGTGACACCACACAACGCATTGAAAATCTCACCAACCAATTGCTCAAAGATGATCAAAACTGCACAAACCTTCAAGAACAAGAACAGGAACAGGAAGATTTCTAAAAATTACATCAGCGCGTAATAAACCAGAGATTTGACTTGTCCGCCACATCTCACAGGATAAAAATTCTTAAACCCACACCGGTGTGTAAACAGTCTGGTTTTTTATAGGAAGGATTCCAGCTACTCACGACTTATGGGATTAACTTAAACCTCAACAAGAAAGCCCTACCCTGAATATTTCACCTCCGCACAAACGCTTCCTATATCAAGGAGGCTGCCTTATATCACCACATTTCAAATGAGATGTCTTTTAACCGCGCAATAAGATAACAAAATCAACATCATTGTAAAAAAATCATATAAATGACAACAGCAACAAACAAATAAAGCACCCTTCGAAAAAAAGAGCTATATTCATGTTCCCTATGAATGCATGCCCAAAAATCCTTGCCCCTTAGATAATATCAAGCAGATTCAATATATATTAAAAAATAACCTTATCTATTATACCGTAAAACACCGCTATTTGATACTATAAGCACCATGGAGTCTTTGCACCTGAGATGTCCATCCGATGAAACCCACCGAAAAGAACCGTATCATTTATAAACCAGCGTGAACTTTAGTATTTTCATCCTTTAGAGCAGGAAAAAAGTCAAACCCGAAGAGTATGTTAATCTCATACAACCTCAAACATCATAAACAACAATAATAGCTCTTGAAAACATCCTCTACCGCTATTTTTATCCTTATAACAAACAAACAATTCATCCATACCTCTCTCCCCACCCCTCAAAATCTCCAAGCTTAATAAAAGAAAGAGCAAGTCGGCATCATCATTATAGTCAGCCCTCAATATTGCGATAGCCCCCTTGGCTCGTAAAACGATTCATAAGAGGGACGCCTTTCTTGTACAGCTTTTTCCCATAAAACCCACCCGCTTATGACGTACAAGCAAAGAGTTATGATTAACAAAACATAAATAAATTTAAGAGAATCTTACGGAATTCGGGGTTCTAATTCAAGTTTAATAACGATAAATTATCATTATAAATCAATATGTTGTAAATGATTCGACAAGGCATATTTTAAAAACACATTCACCCATCACTTTTTCTCATAACATACCAGTACGATTTTTTAGGCACATAATTTTAATTTTATTCAATTCTGTTTGCAAAAGTTTAAAATGGGAAAAATTTCAAGGCTCTTATCCAAAAAGCGAAAGAATGAACTCTCATTATCAATAAACATCTCGCTCGTATAAACATCAATAAAGCATCCCCAATCTGTCTCAATGAAATAAAAGGGGGGCTCCCATTAAATGCCCTACCGTAAAAGCAGCTTCCTCAGAACTAAAACAAAATCAACAGACCAATATCACCGCATCTGCTTCCATCCCCAAACTGGACGACCTAACGCAATACCTTTCTATCTTACGATAGAAGATATAAAGAATAATGGGTCTATGGAGGCATTCACAAGAGGCGCACACCCGTTGTTTTTAAAGCCTGTTCAAAGGCGCATGAAAAAACACCATGCGTAAACGGCTCAAATCCCTTTCGTTCCATCTTGAGAGACAGAAGCAATACGCAAGAGATTTGTCGCACCGGGCGTTCCAAGAGGAACCCCAGCTGTCACAAGGAAGCGATCTCCCCCTTTGCAAAAGCCTTCCTGAAATGCAATCGCTGCTGCTCGATCAACCATATCTTCTAAACTCCGTGCATCTTGCGTGACCACACAATGAAGCCCCCAAACTAAAGCCAAACGCCTTGCTGTTTCCACAATGGGCGATAAAGCAATAATGGGTCTATTAGGGCGTTCACGAGAGGCGCGCACCCCCGTTGTTCCTGAAGCCGTATAGGCAATGATAGCGGATAGTGCAAGTGTTTCAGCAATCTGACGCGCAGCAAGAGAAATCGCATCCGTTCCTGTTGATTCTGGTGCTGGATGTTGTGCCCCAACCTGAGCGGCATAAGTGTGATCTTGTTCGATTTGCCGCGCGATTCGATCCATCATAAGCACAGCTTCTTCAGGATAACGACCAGAAGCAGATTCAGCAGACAACATCACCGCATCTGTTCCAGCATAAACAGCTGTCGCAACATCTGACACCTCTGCGCGTGTCGGAACAGAAGATGTGATCATTGATTCAAGCATTTGTGTTGCCACCACAACAGGCTTTCCTGCTAAACGACAAGCTTTTATGAGCTCCATCTGAAGTGCAGGGACCTTTTCCAAAGGCATTTCCACTCCGAGATCACCCCGTGCAATCATAATGCCATCAGATACATCAATAATTTTCTCTATATGCTCCAAGGCTTGAGGCTTTTCGATTTTAGCCATCAAAGACACCTTACTTTTCGTCAACTGACGCACCGCCATAATATCTTCTGGACGTTGAATAAAAGAAAGAGCAACCCAATCAACAGGCTGCTGTAAAAGAGCCTGAAGATCCTCCTTATCTTTTGACGTCATCGAATCAAAAGGCAAAATTGTATCGGGAAAACTGACACCCTTTCGATCAGAAATACGGGTTCCAGCAACCACGCGACACTGTACAGAATGACCATCACAAACTTGCGCACGCAGTTCCACCCTTCCATCATCAATCAACAACCGATCCCCTGGTTTAACAGCCGAAAATACATCCTCATGAGGGAAAAAAACACGCTGTGCATCACCAAGAACATCGCGATTATCTAACGTAAAGCTTTGCCCAACACGCAAATCTTCTTGACCCTTAGCAAAACGCCCCACACGCAGTTTTGGCCCCTGAAGATCCACCAAAATACCAATGGGGCGTCGAACTGTTTTTTCAACTTCTCGTATAGACTCGACCAAATCACCCAGCATATCACGATCAGTATGGCTCATATTAAGACGAAAAACGTCTGCCCCTGCCCTAAAAAGCTTTTCAATCATCAAACGAGAAAAAGAAGAAGGACCAAGAGTCGCAATAATTTTTACTTTACGTGCACGTTTCACGGTGGAGAATTTCCTGAAAGAGAAGGTATAACTGAATTGTTTAACAAAGACTCATCCGTCAACTGTACCATCCAACTGGTTTGATTTCCGGTATCGATCTCTTTAAATTCAGCCTTTTGATATCCTCGAGGGAAACAATCATGAACCCCTTGAATAGTAAATTGGCTATCTTGTACACACATGGTCACAGAGCCTGCCCAGTTCCCTTTTTTTTGTGCCCCTTCCGCATAAAAATAATAAAACCGTGAAGCAAGAGGCCCCTCAATTAAAGTTTTACATTCCGTCACTGGTACCGTCCACCAGCCTTCGCTCACCCACCCTGAAAATGTACGATATCCAAGAGCAACCCCTACAGACTGTTGGGTTGTATTACAAACCCTAAAGTCAGCTTTTGCAAAAACAACAAGGGGAAACAAGAGCAAAATGCTCAAAAGAAAAACTTTTAATCCTTTCTGAAGCACCCAATATCGTTTTTTTAAAATCACAAAACTTCCTCTATAATGCCAAATTCTCAAAACAAATTACACATTTCTTTTTTTAAAGCTTTTCAAATCTAAAACGTATATTTTTATATTTTTCTTTTTATAGCCCTTTTATCAATGCATATAGCTTAAAAATTTTACAAAATATTTAAAGTCAATTTGTAAAAAAAACTGTGTAGCTTGACTTACTTTTTATTTTCAAGCTTTTTTAACATAAATTCGTCGTCGAAAAACAACTTAAATATATAACTTGGAGAAAAATACAATGAACGATACAGTAACCGATCAAACACACGCTATATCCGTAAACCAATTACGCTCTTTTATCGAACGTATTGAACGACTAGAAGAAGAGAAAAAAACCATTTCTGATGATATTAAAGACGTTTACACTGAACTTAAAGGCTCTGGTTTTGATAGTAAAGCTGTTCGAAGCATTATACGGCTGCGTAAAAAAGAAGAACATGAACGAATGGAAGAAGAAGCAATCATTGAGCTTTATAAAAATGCGCTTGGTATGAATTAAAACCATTGATAACGTTGGAAATTTTTTTAAGAAAAGAAAATACAAAAAACAAATGGCAAAAAACAAATGAATGTATAAAATTTTACCCAATAATAAGCAGTTTGTGTAACTTGTAACGAGACTATCGGTCACAGAATACACAATATTGCAACAGCCCTCACATTTAAAAGGATTTATACAGAGAATTTTTATTCTTATTCTTCAATCATTGTTTATCCACATAAACTCTCACTTGTATGCCAACCTATGCCAACTCAGTTTGTGATGTGCAAGAGAGGTGTTTTTATGATTAAACATCAATAAATTTGAAGTGAGAAAGTCTTCCGATATTGAGGACTCTCTTCAAATTGAAAAAAATGAATTATGATGATAAATCAATTTATTATCTACGAAAAGAAACATATGAAAATAGTCAGCCGTTGAAATCCGCTAAACGAGAGTCTGAACTGTTTACAAAAGAAGAGGTGGTTAAGGATCTTCGTCTTTTAGGATAGGGAAAAGTGCAGCATATTTACACATTTGATAAAAAGACCCTTAACAAAACTTTATTCGAATCTATTAACGGACTCATAAAGATCATTGATTCGAGAGGTTAGAATGTGATCTCTCCATTTTCCAGAAATCATCAAATAGTTTTTGGCATAGCCTTCTTTTTCAAAATGAAGGCGTTTTAATAAACGTTCGCTTTTTATGTTCTCAGGTCTATAATTTGCCATCACTCTATGCAGATGATAAACATGAAAGATATGGCGTATTAGAGCCGATAAACTCTCAAACATGAGACCTTTGCCTTGTTGTTTTTCATCAAGAGAAAAACCAAGATGACAGGCTTGAAAAACACCCCGAACCACATTTGTAAAATTCACAACACCGATGACTGTGTTTTCATTTTTTAATCGTACAGCATATCGGTATGCTTGTCCCTGTGCGCTTTCATAAGCAAATGCATTGGCTCGTGTTTCCCAAGCTGTTAGGCTGTGGTAACCATCAGATCTAACAGGTTCAAAAGGACGCAGATGATTCGCATTACGGAGGAAATAAGAAGACAGTTCAGCTGCATCTTCTAAACCGATCAATGTGGAAATTGTTCGCTTTGTTTTAATTGCCATCATTTTCTCCTCCTAGACAATGTCACAATAACACGTTGATTTATCCTAGAAAATCATCATTTTTAAACTTAAATTATAACATCAAATACAGTAAGCTTTCCTCATCACAACACTTCTTACGTTAGAATCAATGAGGATCATTTGCTTTTCCATCATAAGCGGGGGTGGTATGTTTAAAGCATAAGGTAAAGACAAGGGCATGTTTCTTATGAATGCTCTCAAATTCCAAGGGGCGCTATAGCAACACTAAGAGCGAGCAAAATATGCAATGGAACTGGCATACTTCCATATACGAAATTTTGAAAAAACTTACGGCAAAGGTAGTTTTGTTTCTTTGCCTTGTAAGCTCAGAGCATGCTTGTTTTGCGCTACCATATCACTGCTCCCCCGTATACAAATTCCAATGACCATCGCCTTGAGGTGCTATATGTTACAGTGCAATCTAAAAAGTCTCTGCCATAACTCGTCAACAACACTGTTCCCGCTAAATCAGCCACAAACTCTTGTAACAAATTAAAGAAAAGCGATGATGCAATACGAATTAAAATGCTTAGATATTAATATCTGAAACATTACCGTGAACACGCTTCCATTTCTTCGCGTAAAATTTCAAGTTCTAACCATTCTTCTTCTTTTTGTGTGCAAGTATTTTTCTTTTTTTCCAACGTTGTTGATAAACGCTCAAAACGCTCTTTATCACTGCGATAAAGGGCTGGATCAGAGAGTTCTTGCTCAATTTTTTTGATTTCGTCCTGTAAAACAGCAATTTCTTCAGGCAATTTTTCCAATGCATAAACCTGCTTATAAGACAATTTACTTCGTGTTTTTTTCTCCCGCCCTATCAAGCGATCATCTGTTGATGTGTCCTGCTTTGAAAGCTCTCCCGCATGAGATTTTGAAGGTGCTTTACGTTGCGATAATTCTGTTCTTTTGCGTTGTAAGCGAAGAGCATGCTGGTTTTGCGCCATCATATCACTATAGCCGCCCGCATACAAAACCCAATGACCATCACCTTGAGGTGCCAACATATGCGTTACAGTACGATCTAAAAAGTCTCTGTCATGGCTGACCAACAATACTGTTCCCGCAAAATCAGCAATAAATTCTTGCAACAAATCCAAAGTTTCCATATCCAAATCATTGGTCGGTTCATCAAGAATCAAAAAGTTTGCAGGACGAGAAAGAAGTCGTGCAAGCATGAGGCGTGCTCTTTCTCCCCCTGAAAATTCTTTAAGGGGAGTGCGTGCTTGTTCAGGTGAAAATAAAAAGTCTTTCATATAAGAAACCACATGCCGCTCCAGCCCATTGATCACAAGAGTATCACCTCTTCCTCCCGTTAAATAATGCGCTAAAGTTTCTTCTTCATTTAAAATACGTTGCTGATCAAGCAATGCCATGGAGAGGTTATAGCCATGCCTCACCGTTCCACTATCCACGGCTTCTTGCCCAATTAATGCAGAAAGGAGCGTTGTCTTTCCGATTCCATTGGGTCCTACCAAACCGATTCGATCACCCCGCTGAATGCGCAAAGAGAAATCTTTCACGATAATGCGATCACCATAGGATTTTGAAATTTTCTTTGCTTCAAGCACCAATTGCCCAGAATCATGACTTTTTGCTGCTGTCAAAAGTGCATTTCCTGGCTGCCCTTTATAGGTTTGATGACGCTGTCTTAAGTCTTTTAATTCGCCCAAGCGCCGTACATTACGCTTACGCCGTGCGCTCACGCCATAACGCAACCATTGCTCTTCACGAGCAATTTGGCGCCCCAATTTATGCTGTTCGATGGCTTCTTCTTCCAGTGCTTTATCACGCCAATTTTCAAACTCAGAAAAACGCTTTTCCAGCCTTTTGGTTGTACCACGATCAAGCCATACCGTTGACCGTGTAACATTTTCTAAAAATCGTCGATCATGGGAAATCACCACAATCGCTGAACGCAAAGAAGCCAAAACAGCTTCCAGCCATTCAATAGTTGGTAAATCAAGATGATTGGTTGGTTCATCTAAGAACAAAATATCGGGCTTTGCAGCAATGGCCCGTAACAATGAAACACGCCGCTTTTCACCTCCCGAAAGCGTTTCCAATTTTTCCGCCCCAGAAAACCCTAAATTTGTGCGAAGCGTATTAATCCACTGAACATCAGATGTATCGTCCAGCCCCGCTTCCATATAAGCATTAATATCTTCAAATCCTGAACAATCCGGATTTTGTGAGACATAACGGAGCGTTACTCGCGGGTGGCGAAAAATTTCGCCACCATGAGGTTCTAATATTCCTGCGGCAATTTTTAACAGGGTCGATTTTCCACAACCATTACGGCCAACCAACGCAATACGCGCCCCCTGCTCAACCGATAAAGAAGCTTGATTGAGCAAAGGCGTTTTTCCAAAATTTAAGAAAATGCGGTCAAGCCGCAGAAGCGGCACCGCCATTAACGAACGCGGCGCGGACAAGGTGCTTTATACATCACCCCTCTTGCATCACGGTAAGCACACAATTGCCGTACAGGAACTCTCTGTCCACAAGGTGCTTGGTAAACATGCCCTCTACGACCACGATACGTGCACAATTGTGATGCCTGTCTTTGTTGTTTTCTTTGATTTGCAGCTGCACCTGTTACTGTTCCAGCCAAAGCACCAAATGCTGCACCGGTAAGTGCTGCTCCAGGCGTACTTCCAGCAATAGCAGTTCCAGCCAAAGCACCGATTGCTGCTCCTCCTACGCCGTAACGTGCAACGCGTTCATCGTTTGTAGTACAAGCGACTGAACTGAAACCAATGGCTGAAACAACGGCCACTTTAAAAATTGATTTTAACATATCAAAACCTTTCCTTCTCAAGATCAATACATATATCGTTTATGTCGGCACTTCATCACTAGGCCCCCCCCTGCCTTATTCAGAATATATTGGAAGAGCTTTATGGAATAGATACAGACGCTAACAATATAGCTTTTCCAGAACCTAAATGGCAAGAAAAGGTTCCACAAATACGGTTAGAAAGTGTTAAAGAAGAGCCAAATGACACATTTTTGTCACAAATTGGCCATTTTACCCCTTTAAGAGTTAAGCTCTTTAAATCAGAAAAGCCGATAATACTAAACAAACATCCCTTAGGCAAATCATACGAACAAGGTTTTGACAAAACCGGCCAACCTTCTTCCGAACCGCTTGTCAACAACACTGAAATACCCCTTTCAGCCATCATCAACGCTTGCGTCATATGAGAAAGGCTATGATCACTTCGCTCCCCTCCCAAAGCACCGCACAAAATAAGCTTTTTAGCGCCATTTTGCAGCGCTCTTTCACATGCCAGAGCACTATCTGTCATATCTTTATCAGAGGGAAAAACTTCACGCGGAACATGACTATATTGACGGATTAAGTTCTCATCTGATGAATCAAAGTCCCCTAACCACAACTCAGGCGTCACATTAAGCGCTGCCGCATGACGCATACCACCATCAGCAGCAATTACCCGACTGTTTTGAATTTGATTAAGCAAACGATCAGTGATATGAACATCCCCATTTAATAATATCGTAAATGTTGTCATGCCATACTTTGCCTTTCACAAAATTTTCTTTACAGTGCATCTTTTTATAAGTGAGAGTCATTTTTTATAAACAAAAAGCGTGATATAGCCAAACGAATCCTTATTCTTAATGCCTTTCTTAAAGAAACATACGATACAAAGATACAAATGCAATTTGCCAAATTACTCCGCAGAAATAATGTGCACCATGGTCCAACGCACCCCATTTTTCACCGCAATTTTCTTTTTCGCTCTTGCCTGTATAAAGCCACTCTCATAAGTCTAACGTTTCTCCTTTCGGCTTGTCATACACCACTTTCTCAAAATGATAGGCTTTCTTCCACTTCTTCTAAAACGATCAAACGTACCAACAACCACAATATCTATGTCACATTAAGCGCTCTGCAACACCCACGTATTTTGCAAATGTATGGTGGCGCTTATCATGATGCAAAACTTGAACACCTTTTAGCAAAGATTGTCCGTAAACTGGCAGTTGCATCCCATAGTTCTCATCAAAGCTATTCTGTAACAATTTTAAACTCAGAAACTATCAACGCTTTTGCGCTCCCCAACGGCTCGATCTACATCACTCGTGGTATGCTGGCATTAGCCAATGATTCTTCAGAAGTTGCAGCCATTTTAGCCCATGAGATAGCACATATCAGAGCCAATCATGGCATTTTACGCCTGCAAAAAGAAGCCCAATTAAAGATGACCAATCACATGTCTTCACGTCTTCTTTCTTCTATTGGCAAAAAACTTCATAACCCTATGCAAAACAAGCAACAACTCGCGCAATTTTCCCGCAATCAAGAGCTGGAAGCTGATTCCCTTGCGCTCGAAATGCTCCAACAATCAGGATATGATCCTTTTGCTTCACCGCGCTTTCTTCAAACAATGGAAGCCTATAGTGCTTTTCGTAATATTTCTGGCACCCAAAATGCCTCTCTAGATTTTTTAGCCTCCCACCCAACTACCCCTCAACGCATTCGGCTTGCGATAGAAAAAGCGCGTAAAATCAGTAAAGGGAATAGTAAAATATCCGATCATGATTCTTTTCTCAAAAGCATTGATGGCATAATTTTTGGAGGAGGCTTTTATACAGGTTTTGTACGAGGCAACCAATTTATTCACCCACAATTGCGCATAGCTTTTTCTGTTCCAAACAATTTTACAATAGAACATTCAGCACACACTGTTTGGGCCAGTGGACCAGATAAAATTGCGATTCGTTTTGACGCCATCCCACATCCTGCTGAAATATCTGCGAGTGATTATTTGAAAAGCGGCTGGATTATCGGTCTAGACCAATCATCTATCCGCCCCATCACAATTCAAGGACTTACAAGTCAAGGTTTTCAAAGCCAAAGTTTACTTGGAGCGCGGGCCCATGCTACCAATGATCAATGGCAATTTGATGTGGTTGTCATTCCATTCAACAACCACATCTTTCGTTTTTTGACGGCCGCTCCACATAATTCTCGAAATTTTGCAGAGGTTGCCCAAAAAACGCTACAAAGCTTTCATTCTCTTTCATCTTCACAGTTAAAAAAATTGCAGCCCTTAAAAATCCGTGTTGTCCGTGTTAAACAAGGAGAAACCGTTGCCAATCTTGCAGATAAAATGCAATACACACCCTATAAAGAAAAACTCTTTCGCATCCTCAACGCCCTCTCACCAGCGCAAACTTTACCTGCAGGTACAAAAGTGAAAATTATTACAGAATAAGCCTTTCTTCTCATCCGTTACAGTTTTGATTCTTTTACAGTTTTGATTCTTTTCTGTCTGTATCACGCCCTCCGCCTTAAAGCATATTCGAAAATAAAGAGGAACACTTTAAAATCCAACTTCATCATGCCTTTATAGGCCTCCGTGTGATACATATTTCCTCCAACTAACTGTGCCCCCTATCTTCCTCTGTTTATCAGTAGCGCCCCCAAGGAGGCATATTCCTAAACAAATATGAACACCCCCTAAAACTGACTTTATCATATTCTCATATGCCCCCACTTAATACATTCTCTTTCCTCCCCCCCCAAAGCCTTTCACTGCTTATATATCGTAAGCATCTTCTGAATGAACCGTAAGGAGAGCAGAACGCAATTTTTGCAAAGCCCTAGCTTCAATTTGACGCACGCGCTCTTTCGAGATTCCTAACTTTTCACCCAAAACTTCAAGAGTCGCCCCCTCTTCATTTAAGCGACGAAAGCGAATAATTTCCAACTCCCGTTCGTTGAGAATTTGCAACGCATCGTAAAGCCATTGTGTACGCCGTTGACCATCAATGACTTGCTCAATTAAAGCATCAGGAAGAGGACTATCATCCACCAAAATATCCATCTTAGCAATGGGATTATCACTGTTCTCAGAAACAGAAACACTCAAGGAATTATCAGAACTGGAAAAACGAAAATCCATCGTTTCAACATCGCGCACGGAAACACCGAGTTTTTCAGCGATTGTGCGAAAAATATCCTGTTTTGACAAAGCACTATCATCTTGTATCAGTTTTGCACGCAAACGCCGAAGATTAAAGAAAAGTGCTTTTTGCGAAGAACTCGTTCCCCCTCGAACGATTGACCAATTTCGCAAAATATAATCTTGAATAGAAGCGCGTATCCACCACGTTGCATATGTTGAAAAACGCACTTCCCGATCAGGTTCAAAACGTGCAGCTGCTTCCAATAGTCCCACATACCCTTCTTGTACCAAATCCCCCAATGGCATTTTGAAACGTTTAAAGCGATTAGCAATAGCAATCACTAAACGCATATGAGCCGCTGCAATTTGATGCATGGCATCATCATCACGTTTGTCTTTCCACCGCAGAGCCAAATCATGCTCTTTTTGTCGTTCAAGATAAGGTGCTTGCATAGCAGAACGCATCATATTACGTCCTAAGCTTTTGTCTGCATCGCTATAATTTTTGCTGCTTTTATAAACAGCATTTGAAAGATTACCCATAATAACCCCTTGCGATTAAAATTATCAAAATTGATTTGGCAACGACATCATTGTTCTTCGCTTAAAAAGAACGCAAAAGTTGTTAACTTCTGTGACCACTACTTTAACGTGTAATTTTATAATCGCAATTGTTTTTTTTACTGTCATGGTAAAACTTCTTGTCATAAGACACAATTTCACCTGCAAAATGCCTTTACAATATGCCTTTTAGCCTATGAAATATTTGAAAAAACTTTCTCTTCACTTTTCATGACAAAACAGCAAAAAAATAAAGTGATCATGCAAAAGAAATGCCGTTTTTTGATAACCGGTTCCGTTTCCTTTTAAATTGAAGAATTTATTTATGCTTTTAGCTTTACAATACAACTAATAAGTGTAATTTGCAAATATAAAGCATCCAAACTGAATGAAAACTGAATGAAAAAAGAATCATTCAAGTTTTAAAGGCGCAAAGAAACAGCAAAAAATGACAAGAGTGATTGAAGCAAACGCAACAAACGTGTTAAAGAAAGAGCACCATTATGAAATTGTCGCAAAAAGCTTTTGACCAGTGTCACACTGAGAAAGAAAATGATCATGGATAGCAAGATTGTTCAACAGAATGAGATTCTTCAAGATGATATTCTCATTGAAAAACACGGAAGGGGTAAATTTGAAGGTTTTCGTTTTTATGCCAACAAAAACAGTACCGATCAAATAGCTGAGAAGCAAATTTCAACAGAGAATGAGAGTTTGATTCTTGCTTTTTCCAAACGCGCGACACGTTTTTGTGCTTCTGCAAATGGAGATTTTACCCTCAGTTCTGATGGAATTGTGCGCTGGATTGGTCAACCCGTAGGACAACTTGTAGCAACAGAAGATTTTTTCAAACCAAAACTGATTGTTTTAGCAGATGAACAACTCACGGGAGAATCCCGCAATAACGTTGTGAAACGATTAGAACGCTTTGTCACCTTTCATTTTGAAACGACTTTAAAACCCCTGTTTGATTTGCGCAATGCTGATAATTTAACGGATTCAACAAACAGTCTTGCTTTACAACTTTTTAACTCTTTAGGGATTTTACCACGCCGCGAAGTCTTAGACATTGTCAAAAACCTTGCGCAAGAATCACGTGCCGTTCTTCGGCGTCTAGGCGTGCGTTTTGGCGCTTTTCATATCTATGTTGCCGGAATGCTTAAACCTGCTCCGGTTCAAGCCATTACTCTCCTGTGGAATCTTCAAAATGCGGGACAAGATCAAACTGGTTTGGGTGAAGTTTTTTCAGCATTATCTGCTGGTCGAACCTCTTTAATTGTTGACCCTACCTATAACCGCCAATTTTATCAATTAGCCGGCTACCGAATCTTAGGACAACGTGCTGTACGGATTGATATTTTAGAACGTCTTGCCAATCTCATCCGTCCCGCACTTCATTGGAAACAAGGAAGTGATCCCAGACCCGATGGAGCCTATGATGGCAAAAGTTTTTTTGTTACACCAGCCATGATGTCCATTCTTGGGGCCAACGGAAACGATATGGAAGAAATCCTCAAAGGACTTGGTTATCAATCGTACAGCATAAGCAATACTGTTTTTGAACAAAATCTCTTTGCACACCAAGCCTCTTCCCCTGTCAATAGGGCAAAGCAAGATGTTCCTGCAGCAGAATGCGTTGGAAGTCAATGGCAAACAGTAAGCGATTTAGAAACAACACGAGAAGAAAAAAATATCTCATACCCAAACACTTCATCCTCTGGTATTGAAAAACATCTCCATAAAACCAATCGTTTACCAGCAGCTGAACCTGTTGGGAATTTTGCCAAATCCCCGCGCTCTACAGAAGAAGATAAAGTTATTTTGTTATGGCATTATAAGCATCAATTTCCCCACCATGCACAAAAAAAACGTGATAAATTAGGAAATAAGTGGCAAAATAAATCGAAGAACGCTGTAAAAAAAGCGGAATACAAAAATGAAAATTCCCCTCAAGAAGCACCATCACAAGCAAAACGCTCTCATAAGTTCCACAAATCCCAAGGAAAACATGCAAATCATAAGCCCTTTCAAAAAGAAAAGCGCCTTAATCCTGATTCACCTTTTGCGAAACTAGCTGTACTACGCGATCAACTCACCAATCATAAAAACACGCACACACTTTCCTCTAAAGAGAATTAAAGTAACAAATGGAGTTTGATCTTGACCCACGTAGTAACCGACAACTGCATTCACTGCAAATATACGGATTGCGTTGAAGTCTGCCCAGTTGATTGTTTTTATGAAGGGGAAAATATGCTTGTTATTCACCCCGATGAATGCATCGATTGTGGTGTTTGCGTGCCAGAGTGCCCAGCAGAAGCGATTTTACCTGATACAGAACCAGGATTAGAAAAGTGGTTAGAACTCAATCTTCATTATGCAAACAAATGGCCTAATCTAACCACCAAAAAAGATCCTCTTCCTCAAGCAAAAGAAATGGATGGTGTTCCAAATAAATTAGAAAAGTATTTTTCAGAAAATCCAGGAAGTGGCGAAGAGTAATGATAAAGTGTACACTCTCCTCCTTCAACGATTGAAAGACTTCTCTTGTAAAAATAAAAAATCCTTAAGCGAAATGATTGATTCTTTTAAATTTTGATGTTAGTGTTATTTTAACATGATCATCTTTCTAAGTATTTTTCTTTGCTTGTTATAGTAAAGCGGTGTATTTTTTTTTGATTTAAAAGTACTCGGCTTTTATGCTCACTTAATTGGTACAATATACTTGGTTAAAGAAAACTCAACCCTCAGGTTTATAACCTGTTTTCCGATACATTTGTTGATCATAAGGGAGTAAACTAAAATATGGCATCCCAACATGGAACGTCTTCCAAGACCAAAGAATTTGCAACCTCTGAATATATCGTCTACCCTACGCATGGAGTAGGACAAATTATAGCGATTGAAGATCAAGAAGTTGCAGGACATAAATTAAAACTTTTTGTCATTCATTTCGCGAAAGATAAGATGGATGTCAAAGTCCCCATTGCAAAAGCCCTTTCCGTTGGAATGCGTAAATTATCTGCTAGTGATTCTGTCGAACGTGCCTTAAAAGTTTTACGCGGAAAAGCACGCGTTAAACGGACCATGTGGTCACGTCGTGCACAAGAATATGATGCTAAAATCAACTCAGGAGATCTTATTTGTATCGCTGAAGTGGTCCGTGATCTTTTCCGCTCTAATCTACAACCTGAACAATCTTACTCTGAGCGCCAACTTTATACAGCTGCTCTTGAAAGAATGGCCCGCGAAATTGCGGTTATTAATAGTCTTTCTGAAACAGAAGCTATCAATCTCATAGAGATGCATCTCTCCAACAAGCCGGAACGCGAGTTTAAAACTGAGAGAGAAGAAACAGATGAAAACAGTAAAGCTGTCTACGCTGCATAATACACTCTTTCATCATAATGATGATATTTCGATAAAACCAGCGAAAAGCTGGTTTTATTTTTTAACATCCTCTCTGCCCTTAAGGACAAAGTTTCTTAACCAGCGCCAATCTATAAACAATCTAACTTTTCGACAAATTCCTCTTCCTCATTTTCTTTCTTCATAGATAATAAACTGATTAATCATCATAATCTAGCATTATTCATTATTAAATTAGAATCTTGAATATGGTAAGATTTCTCATTTCAAATTTCTCTCATGTTGAAGCAATCAAATCACTTGCTTGTCAATCACAAGCGGAGCTGATCTGTGGGTAAAAACTGTACAAAAAGAGCGAGACACTGTCTCAAGCACCAAAGGATATACCAACATTGGAATCTGGCAAGATGTGTAAGGGCAGGGCTTGCTTTTTTATTAAGCGTAAAGATCATAGTGCCGTTTATACACTACACCGAAACTTTACCATTTACCCCCTTCTACAAAACCATTGGAACATTCAAAAACACCGTCATAAAATGGATGCCACAAATATTGAAAAATATTCCTTTTAAAAAAAGCATGAACTAAAACCATCATCTCCATTCTGTAAAAGGCATTCCAAATACTTTTGAAAGCTGTAAAACTAACTTAAAAAATAACAATAAAAATGAACGTTAGCATTGCCCCTTTCAATTTCATATTTTTCCCAAATGAGGTTTCTTATTTCAGAGATTACGAGATATACGCAATATTCTTATTCCAATCGAACACAAAAAATCTAGAACGATTCATAGAACTCTTAAAAGTCTCAATCTCTATTTTAAACAGACCGCTAAAGATTGGATATTCTCAGCAGGAATTGTCCAGTTATCATCTTCAATCTGATCTTCACGAATATGACGCAAAGGATTAGTACGAACGCCTATCAGGACAAGCAAACGCAAAGCCAGTTATGTTATGTTTTACAGAGTAACTGATAAAAGGCAGTGACTTCTTTCCAATCCATGGCTAGTCTATTAATAGTTTTATGACGTTGCTTACCTTAAGAGCGCGCGTGCTTTTATCGTTGCTTGTAAATCAACATCCACACCCAATGCAACCGCATGTTTGAGACAAAGATTAAGACGCTTCAGTGCTTTATCTGCTGTTGCAGCTTTTGTATGCCAAATAGAGGCAAGGGTATTGCGTATCTCTGTTTGCGTAATCTCTGAAACAGGCAGACAGCCTAATTTGGGGAAAATATAAAGGTGTAAGGGTGAAAACCAATCACAAGCCTCACCATCATTTTTTAATTCAGCTTTACGGCTTTCAAAAGCATCCAACACGATATCTTTTAAATAATGGAGATTGCGCATTGCCTCACGCTTTTGTTTCTCACGTTCTTTAATGGGATCACGCCCCTCACGTAAAACAGCCCACCATCCAGTTGCCAATTCACGGGCTTGTTTTAAAAAAACATCTCGCAAGGCACCCAAGCCCATTTCACGGCGCCGACCATGAATGGTATAACGATAAAGCCATTGAGCACCACCATCTTTACGTTTATGAAGAAGCAAGCCGGCACCATCATTATATTTGCTAGCCCCCAATGTTGCGACAACCCTTGGCTCTTAAGACTCTTCATAAGAACCATTTTTAGTTCTTTCTTATACAAATTTTATCCACACACTCATCCCACTTGTGACGTGCAAACGAGTGGTTTTGATTGATTCTAGATAGAGAGATTTGAAATGAGTGAATTATATATATAAATCAATATGTTGTCTAATTATGAACAGATAACAAAAAATCATAAACTTAGGTAAGCAACACCATAAAATCATTCATAAACCAGCTATGAACTGGAGAGTCGTACCGGCTTTGATAAAATACTTTGCTCACCCCCACACATAACATATTTGGTTTTAAGTTTACTTATTTTTACAAGCTGTTCGCAACAAATCCCTTATATTCACAAAAATAAGAAAAATATATAGACAATTCTTAGTTCAAAAACATGAAAATACAGCGTGATATTCATAGAAAAGTCTCATATACCTTTATCATAAAAAGCACTAAAGGTTATTGAATGTGTACACCTTCTGTCTTGTAACGGTTTTCTCTTTTCTGCTCATAAGAAAGCACGCTGGCATCAGCATACACTTAACCCCAATGTTACAACAATTCTTACATTTGAAAATATTCATTATAAACATTTTTCCTTTTTTATAGAGTTTTCACCCACATGCCAGCCCCACTTGTGACCGAAAAGCAAGTGATTGTCATTGATTCAACATGGGGGAAAATTTGAAATGAGAAAATCCTACGATAGACCTTCCATTCAAGGCGCAAAACAACAAATGATCTTTATAAATCAATGTGATGTCGATCTCTATTTTTTTAAGGAGAATCACATGTCACAATATAAGCCTATAGACAAACCATTGCCTTAAATATTCTCATAAAAAACACCGGTATGCTTAAAGCCTTACATGGATCAACCGCCTTAAACGACGATATTTTACGGTCTAATAGGATTCTCTCTACAGTCAATAAAGATTAAGTGCGATACAAAATGATTTTATTACTGAGCTAACTTATATCAATACCCAAGCTCTTAACGAAGTCATCATAAAAGACACTGATACAAGCAATCCCTTATAGCCTCTCAAGAAAACAAGAAAATCATCTCCCACAATAGAATCATTTCTCTACAGCAAAACTTTATCCCACACATGTTCTCAAGAAAAAGTGAAAAACGCATCTTACCCAATGCATTCACTAATGAAATAAAAGAAGTTCACCACTGGAAAAGAAAGAAAACGCTAAAGTTTTATAACCTCTAAAACGGAACATCCACGATACATTCCCTATTCCACATCGATAGAAGACGACGCAAGGGAACCTCAACATTCATCTTAAAGCGAAAATGCACGCCCCAAGCGTGCATTGATCGATGAAATAAAAGAAGTTGACCTCTGGAAAAGAAAGAAAACGCTCAGTCTTTAACCACTAAAACGGAACGCCCACGATACATTCCCGTTTTCAAATCAATGTGATGAGGACGACGTAATTCACCAGAATTTTTATCTTCGATATAAGTCGGCGCCTTCAGAGCATCAGCCGAACGGCGCATGCCCCTCTTCGCTGGAGAGGTTTTTCGTTTAGGTACAGCCATAAAAAGACACTCCAAATCCATTAAAACAGAAAAAGCAATGTCAAAAATGACAATGCTTCATTTAAAACACCATAAAATTTGAGGATATTATACACTGATAAAAAAGAAGAGGCAATGTCAAAATGATCCCCCTCTTACCAAAAATGACCTTCCTGTTATCAAAAATGGTGTCACAATAATCAAATGAATATCAAAAACACTGCAAAATTTAAGAATTTTATACACCAATGAAAGCTTTTTTATAAGCCCTTCATTCAATTTTTATTTGGTTTAAAAAGGGATTTGCGCATACAGTAGAGATACAGATAAAAAGAGAAGTTGATTTTTAATAAAAAACGACGCCAATTTATGAAAACAAGAAAAAGCGACAACCTTTCTCTTTAAACTTCATAATTTCATTTTTGTAAAAACAAAGGAAGCAAGAATGCACGAATTTACCACCCTTCTTGCAAAACATGGACATACCGTTGAAAAGCGGCTTGATACCCTGTTAAGTGATCAAATCCAAAATGGTGAAATTTCACGCCCTAAAAATTTAATCAAAGCCATGCGCTATGGTGTGCTGAACGGTGGAAAACGCTTGCGTCCTTTTCTTGTAATTCAAAGTGCTGCACTTTTTGATGTCCCTGTAGAACATTCTCTTGATGTTGCGTGTGCCTTAGAATGTATCCATTGTTATTCGCTCATTCATGATGATCTTCCCGCTATGGATAACGATATACTCCGGCGTGGAAAACCCACCGTCCATATAGCATTTGATGAAGCAACAGCAATTCTAGCAGGCAATGCCCTCTTAACATTTGCCTTTGAAATCATTGCCCATAAAGCTAGTAATCTATCTACAGATATTAGAATCAAGCTGATCACATCTCTTGCACAATCGGCAGGACTTGGCGGTATGTTAGGTGGACAAATGCTGGACCTTGAAGCTGAAAAAAGACCGCAAGAAAGTACTGACATCATCACTCTACAACACATGAAAACAGCAGCCCTGATAAGCTTTGCTTGCCAAGCAGGTGCCATCATTGGCAATGCATCTAAAGAATTAACTGAAAAACTTACTGATTTTGGTACCTATCTTGGTTTAGCTTTTCAATTAACCGATGACCTTCTTGATGTCACCGCCAACACGCAAACCCTAGGAAAAACGGCTGGGAAAGATGAAACGGCACAAAAAGCCACTTTTGTTCACCTTTACGGCATTAAAGAAACCCAAAAAAAGCGAGATACACTCATCAGTAAAGCAGAAGCATTCTTACATCCTTTTGGCGCTAAAGCACTCCCCCTCCAACAAGCAGCACACTTTAGTGCAATACGCCAAAATTAAACTTCATCCACCCTATTGTACATAGTGTACACCGTCATATTTATTGAATGCATAATAGACTTTTCCAAGAAACATTACCATTAATCTCCATTATAGTCCTTATCATGAAATGGGTGCGACAAATCTTAAGAGGAATTTCATTAAAACAAGCCGCGTAAATTTATAACACAAATGCATTCTAGGTATCCTATTTTGCATGAAAAATGCCTTCCATTAAAGACTAAAAGAAACAAAATGTAAAACAATGCGTAATCACCATGTTTTAAAAGATATTACAGTGGATGCTTTAAAGCAGAATAAAAAACAACCGGAAAGAGGAAAACTCGTTTTCTCCTTTATGTCTTTAATCTTCTAACGATAAGGCAAAAATAAACAGAATAAGTATACAACAAGGCATTTTATAAACCCGCAAAAAACAATAAAAATGCCGATTGGCTTTGTAGCCTTATCAAAGTCATCTGTTGTTTATTGCCAACCCTAGGAGTACACTGCCCTCAGTAAAGAGTCGTAATTTTTATGCCTTTCCACGCTATCTTGTTGTAAAAGATCAAATATGGTTACATTCTGTAAATTCAGTCGTGTATTGCTTGCTCTCTAAAAACACTTTTACAAAAGTGCTGATTGTTTAGTTTAAGCATCATTTTTTTGAAACTCGTATTTAAAATATCAGAAAAAAATGAACATAATGGCTATTTTGATTTTTATGCCACCCTCAAAGAACAAAATCTTTTAACCTAATCTACTCTGTAAACAGTCTAGTGTCCTACCGAGTAGGTTTCTCTCGTTTTCCACGCATGCGATTCACTTAAACTAAAGACGCGATAAACAAGACTTAAGAATATTCACCATGCACTTCTTAAAATACTTAATGTATCAAACAGGATACCTTCACTACCCTTCAAATGACGGTATGTTACGGCATAACAGGATAAATAAAGTCATCAATTTCAATAACACGAAAGACAAAAAAAAATATTATTACCGATCTCTCTTTTCTTAGCAAGAAAGATATAAAACATTTGATTTATAATGATAATTCATGTTTTTCAACTTGAATAAGAACCCTAAATACCGTAAGATTCTTTCATTTCAAATCTGTGTATGTTAAATCAATCAAAATCACTTGCTTGCACCTCACAAGCGGGAAAAGCCGTGTGGAGCAAAACATCAAAGAAAGAACTAAAAAATGCCTCTTATGAACCGGCTTAAAAGCCATGGGCTGTCCACAACATTAGGAGCTAGCAAAGTGAATAATTGTGTCGGCACGCTCCTTCAAAAGCAGAAACATTTTTATTTACAAAAGTGTGTAATAACTTCAATTTAATAATAATCATGGTCACTATACAACTTTAATTCATCACGCTCTTTATCTCGTTGATTCAATTCATCACATAAAAAGAGAATTGATAAGATTAAACAGAGAATGATCATTGCAACAGAAAGATAAAAAAAGTCCTTATTATTATATATAAAAGCGCAATCTAATTTGTGATAAGTCGTTTTTTCAACCCAAGTGCAAATTTCCTCCTTTAAGTGCAATTTTCTTATTAAGATGAAAAGCATCATTGTAAATGAACCTATACCTGTTGCCAAAGCTGGAAAATATGTCCACCTTTTGAAGCCATAATGAACAAATATGCAACATGGATAAGAAAATGCCGCGATTATTAAGACTATTATAGCCATTTAATATCCTTCGAGAGAACTTTGCTCGTTAAATGTCATTTGTAAATTCCTCTTGGTTTCATCATGTCATATATCGTGTTTAGCTCTATGCAAAAACGCGCTATTTGTTTAACATTTTCATCATCACCGGTCCTCATACTCGACACGAGATCAATCATTTGTGTTTTGAAACTCATGCCATTTTCACTTGAAGAATTAAGAAACTTTTTCGCGTAATAAATCATGGGGTCGGTAGAATTCATAGACATATTATAAGCCCAGATAAAATCGCTTTCTCTCCAATTATAGTCATAACGCAAACTGCTTATGACATTGAGTAACATATCTGCTGATATCCATTCATTATAATCACCGCGTAATAAATTAACAAAGCGTCCACATAAAACAATCAGTATGTGACGATGCCGTATAATGTCAAACTTTGGTACGATATTCTGATAGCCACGGCTATAGACGAAATTTCTTGCTTGTTCCTGCTTTTGAAAATGTTCAAAAGCCTCGTATTTTTCACTTATATATTCTTCGTAAAGTTTATTATACTGCTCTAGACTATCTACGCGCGTACATCCCAACAACACAGATACAAAAAAAGAGTTATAAATGTTACAACACGCGTTATGGATAACGATTTCATCGCTTTACCTTTTAATGACCATAATTTGTACGGCTTAACAGATTCCTATCAAATATATCAATATATGCTGTTTTCTTGTGGCTTATTTATAGCAAATTGTACTCAACAATATTTCTGTACTTGGTTTTATTCCCTCTCAACGAGGGGAGATATCATTCAAAGTTTCCATAGATAAGTTTATTATCTGGATAAGAGTATTTTCTAACATCAGAAAATACAGAGCTAACGCCACAATCAAAGAGAAAATACTCAAAAATGAGAATGTACAACGTAAAAAAATTATCTCAACAAGATGATTGATATTTTAAAGGAGGCAATGGTAAAATCCGCTAAATATACCAACAATAAAATAGATCATCAAAATATCAAAATCGATCATACGGGAATTCTTATGCGGACAGGCTATAAATTGTCCGACTGCTTAAATTAGCTCTAATGAGATAAAGGGTTAGCAGCAAGGAACCAATGAAAATGGGGAAAACTGCTTCATCACCATTCCTTAATAAGCATATAATCTGGCACAATCATTTTCTTTATCAGCGTCCAATCTTATCAGCAACTCTTTGTGCAATATTCATGAGCAGCATTTTTATTTCCCTTTTAACGATTATTATGCCACGCCCACTTATAACGTACAAGCAGATGACTTTGATTGCTTCAACATACATAGATTTTAAATAAGAATAACTGAGACTATTCAGCTTTCTCATTCAACATGCAAAAACAACGATGCGCCTTAATAAATCAGAGCCTTGCCCCACTATGAAACCCTATAAAATACGTATCGTAATAAGTTAATATTTTCACTGAACTTTTTTGAGAGTTCCTTCTAAAAAAAATACCGCCAACAAGTAAATCAATAAATAAATAGCAAAAATATAAACGAGTGAGAAAAAGCCAAATATATTGACCATATACGCACTCATGTAAAAAAATACCAATAAGCTAAATCTCCCAACGGTTGACAAGAAAGATTCATATGTAGCCCTGAAATGATCACTAATACTATCGTGCAAGATAACTTCTACACGAAGATATGTATACTTAATGAGATAAAAAATCATACAGACTAAAATGACAGCCATTTCTTTTCTTGGTTCAAAGAAAGCGACTGTAGAAATCAGTAAAGCCGAAAGAAACAACAGTAAAATAAAATTCACTCTTTCACTTAGTTTTGTAAAGAGAAAACTAGCCAAGAGCTGAGAGAGCAATATCAATGAAAATGTCACACCAAGATCAAAATAAGTGACATTAATATTATGATCTTTAAATATCCACTGCCAATACTGCGAGAATATATTGAAAAAAATCAATGAAAAATAAAAGCATAAAGAGATATAAGGAACTTTAATAAAAATAGATAACATCTCCTTAGCTTCACAAATGAGAGAATTCGCTTTATTTGGTTTTTTCTCCCCCTTCAAGTCATCAAGAAAAAACAAACCAAATAGTGTTGTCATCAACATTAAAAACGCCGCGATATACCATATATATTGGCTCGAATAATCAGCAAAATAAGCACCGATCAAACTGAATATAAACATGCCGATGTAATTATATTGAGAGCTGGAACCAAGCACTTTTTTAGTGGATGTCAATTTTTCTTTTGCATATTGAACAAGTAAAGCATTATAGGCTCCAGCAATTAATGTCAGCGATAAGGCATTAAAAGTTTCTGCCAAAAGAAAACCATAAAAGCTTGTAGAAAATCCCATGAGAAAGAGCCATGTGGCAGCAAAAGCCGCTGCCAAAACGATCGATATTTTATAACTTTTTCGATCAGCAAAATATCCCAGAGGAATATCGGTAACCATCATAATAAAAGCCTGAAACGACTTAATGACACCTATATCAATAAGCGTTAAGCCTTTTTCAAGCATATAAAAGACAATAAAGGCGCCAGTTAAAATCCTTATACCGTTAAATAAAAAGCCAAACGCTAATATACTTGTCATGCACTCCCCCAATAACGCCAAAAAAGGCACCCGTATACATCATTTTATATCAATATAAAAGCTTACATTTTACGACAAATAGGACTATAATCGCTATAAGGATTTCCCATCCTATCAATTTGATACCCCAAAAAATGCTGGGAAAATGCCTGAAAAATCAATAAACAATGTTCTTTCTATAATTTGATATTTGAAGAATCCGTTAAATATTTTACTGTCTCAAGAGCAGCCAAAAAACCAGCAACAACATTTACGGATCTATTTAAAGTATTCATATCGTTTTGCTTAATAGTCTTAACACACTCAAACTCATTAATATCCTTCATAAGCTTCTGATTCTAAAACAGGCATATCATCTGGTTTTACCTAAAATAATAAGCAACCAACAACAGTATTGACCATAGCTAAAGCAGCATACAACAGCACCATCTTCACATTGAAGACAGCTTGTTTTTAAAAAAAACGACACACCCTTTTTACTTCAACCTTATGCGATTTTTACCTCAACCTTGCCCAAAGCGTGTATGAATATAATCACTCAAAAGCGCTTCAAATTCTTCAGCAATGTGATCACCCCGTAAAATTTTTACCTTTTGTCCCTCAATAAAAACAGGTGCCGCAGGACTTTCCCCCACTCCAGGCAAAGAGATTCCAATATCCGCATGCTTTGACTCCCCCGGTCCATTGACGATACATCCCATCACAGCAACCTTCAAGCTTTCAACGCCAGGGTATTTTTCACGCCAAACAGGCATATTTTTGTATAAATCTGCTTCAATTTTTTGTGCCAATTGTTGAAAGACCGTTGAGGTTGTGCGCCCACAACCAGGACAAGCCGCAACAACAGGCAAAAATTGCCGAAACCCCATCACTTGCAAAAGTTCTTGCCCCACCTTTACTTCTCGTGTCCGATCACCACCAGGTTTTGGTGTTAAGGAAATTCGTATCGTATCACCAATCCCTTGCTGTAATAAAATACCCAAAGCCACCGAAGAAGCAACAATGCCCTTTGTTCCCATCCCAGCTTCCGTTAATCCCAAATGAAGAGCATAATCACAACGCGCCGCCAAGGTGGTATAAACAGCAATAAGATCTTGGACATCACTCACTTTAGCAGAAAGAATAATTTTATCACGTCCCAATCCCATCTCTTCAGCCCAAAGAGCCGATTGCAGAGCAGACTGCACAACAGTTTCCCGCATCACTTCAGCAACCGATAAAGGATTTTCTTGCTGTGCATTTTCATTCATAAGCCGTGTTAACAACGCATTATCAAGAGAGCCCCAATTCACGCCAATGCGAATAGGTTTATGATACCGACAAGCAATCTCAATAATTTCTGCAAATTGACGATCTTTTTTTGCGCCAAAACCAACATTTCCAGGATTGATGCGATATTTTGCAAGCGCCTCAGCACACGCAGGATGCTCTGATAAAAGCTTATGGCCAATATAATGAAAATCCCCCACCAATGGGATAAAAAATCCTAACCTCTCCAATCGCTCCCGTATTTTTGGTACAGCTGCCGCCGCTTCATCGCGATCAACAGTAATTCGAACCAATTGTGAACCCGCTTGCCAAAGAGCAGCTACTTGAGAAACAGTTGCATCAACATCAGCGGTATCTGTATTGGTCATTGACTGTACAACTATCGGGCTCTGCCCCCCAATAATCACATCACCAACAGCAACACCAACAGATCGACGACGCTCAAGTGGTTTAGATAAAAAATAGGTCGTACTCATCAAGTCCTCAAATTTTTAAAACCTGCGCTATCAATCATTATTTACATTGACTTCCTCCGCGCTTCAAAGGACGAAAATTACACCGCCCACCAATCTTAACAGATTGCTCTCAAAAGGTTCTACCTACTAACACTGATGCAATACAATTCATAGGTAGATTCATTCTATAAACGCACCGGATAAGTTCTACTACTTCTGTTCAAGTTTATACTTCTACACTTGGTTGCTTCAAAAAGAAACTGAAACAAAACAGAGACAATACTGTATTTTTAAGTTGCATGCCGATACCTTAATCAACGTCACCACAAAACAATGTTTTACAACACAACAGATAACGCCTATCAAAGCGCAATTTTTAAAAATGCATGAAAGACATCGCCAAATTAATCCAACATATTGATTTATAATAATCTATTTTTTACAAATTTGAATAGCAACCCCAAATATCGTAAGATTTCCTCATTTTAAATCTTCTTAATTGAATCAATCAATACCACTCCCTACAGCCACAAGAGAATAGATAGATAAAAACTCCTTATAAACTATTTCAAGTGCCAAAAGCTATCCCAACACTTTAAACAAACAAAAAAATGAAGACATCGCCCACCATCTTTATGAATGAATCTTACACCATTTTGTAAAAATTTTTACCTTACATCCTTAACAAACACCATCACGAAATGAACTCAAGTACATTAAGAAATGCCTCATTAAACCCAAACTTTTAATTCTTATCTCACCCACGCGCGACATTATCAATGCAACCTTTCAATGTTCAAGCCGTTATAGCAAAACCCCAAACACAATTCCAACTGTCACGCAACAATTTAACACATGAAGGAGTCAATAAATGTGTCTATTTTCACCCCATAGAAAAAATGCTAAAATTAAAAAACGTATAGCACTCTTAAAAAGAGAGCTGGTCCCCGTAAATCATTGGAGTTTTCAAAATGATAGCTTTGAAAACATTTCTGAGCTGTTTAACACATGGAAACAAAAAGGCCGTCACGCACTTTATCACCTCAACGAACATGCTACAGAATTAAAGAAAAAAGCGAAAGAAAATCCTAAAAAAACCCTCGCATTAGCAGCAGGAGTCGTTTTAGTAAGCTTCTTACTGATCCGTAAAAATTAATAACACAACCAATAACCTTCCCTTTTAATGCCCGCCTCAAAACGGGCATTTTTATGGTTTACAAAATATAAACTTTACGTCTTCCTCCTAACTTTACGCCCTCTCCCAAAAGGATAAGTTTCCCATCCGACCCAGTCTATAATCCAGTTTTTTATCTGGCATCCCCCCCTACCCCCATCTTCCAAACATGCGGTGACACCACACCTCAAAGGACAGTGTTGTGCAAAACCACAGGCAAAGCTTCCAATACTCCCCCCCTACTGAGTTAGTTCAAAAGAAATGGAAGTGAGTAAAGATGCATGCGCTTTAATATTCTAAGGAACATTATTTTACATCATGACATAAAAGTATAAGAAGCCTAAGAGCTTTAAAACATGTAGTATAGCAAACCAAACGAAATCTTCCAATGTAAACAACCACTTGCTATAAGTAAATGACGCAAAAATTAAACTGAAAAAACCCAAAATTTCATCCTCCAGAATCGACTCGCTGCGAAGTATCTACATAGGTAACCACGGACATGCCAGGAATGAGTTTTTCAATTCCTTCCTGCCCAGGATCTAAAGCAATCCGTACTGAAATACGTTGCGCAATTTTGATAAAATTACCAATTGTCGTATCCGTTTTTAACAATGAAAACTCTGAGCCTGTAGCAGGTGCAAAACGAACCACACGCCCTGTTAACTTTTTGTTGTTCAATGCATCAACAGAAAAAACAACCGGTTGTCCCACACGCATCTGAGAAAGTTGCGTTTCCTTATAATTAGCAATAATCCAAATATCATCAGAAATAACAGAGACCAATTGTGTCCCCGGCATAACATATTGCCCTACCCGCGCTCCAACTAATCCAATATAGCCTGTTCGAGGAGATAAAATCTTTGTGTGATCGAGATTAAGTTTTGCCAACTCAACACTCACCTTCGCTCCCGCAATTTCTGACTGTAAACTTTGCCGTTCAAGATCCAATTGTTTTTGCAATTGGCGTTTTGTTTCGAGAGCTGTCAAGAGTTGTGAAAGAGGACGAGAAACAGAACTTGCCGCATCACCAAAACCTAACTTTTTACTATCTGGAACAACATTGGAAAATGCTCGTGAACGCGCCAATTCCACCTCTGCTGTATTAATTTCGCCCTGCAAAAGCTGTGCTTGTAATTCAATACTTGCCAGTTTTGCATTTTTTGAATCGAGAACAGCCTGTGCCCGTGCAAGCTGCTGCCGAAAAAGAGAATCATCGAGCTCAAAAAGCAGCATTCCCTTTTCAACACGTTGATAATCTTGCACATAAATCCGTGCAATCACCCCAGAGATCTGTGAACTAACCAGAGTAACATTGCCCTTAATAGAAGCATTATCCGTTATTTGAATGTTACTCACAAAAGGAGGAAGCCTCCAAGCCCACAAAATCAGCAAAACACCCGTAATGCCCGATAGGAATGCAACAATCGTAGCTTTTGACCGTAATTTTTTTATCATTTTTTTGCACCCCTCTTTCTATGACATTACTCTACTTTTCTAATGCACGCAAAGAGCATGACTTAACAATCATTGTGACAAGAAAAATAACGAATACAACCATTGAAATATAAAAATAAAGCCGAAAAACGTCATCATAAGCAAAAATATTTGCTGTTAACTTAAATTTCTCTATCAACATAGAAGTACCCTGCTCACTTCTCAAGCCATTGAGAACAGAAACACCATAAGAAGGCGAAAATAAAGTATTCATCTCACCAGAAATAAGCGGATCAGTAATAATAATATTTTGTGTTAAGGACTCAAAGTTCTTATGGGCAAAATAAAACTGAAGGCTGCCAAAAAAAGCCGACCCCATCAATCCCCCTGTCACTTGCGTTAGCAAAAAAACAGCAATAAAACTTAAAACGTAACGCGGTCCTCGCTCACCAGCGATCACAAACCCTTTGAAAAGAGCCGGAGGCAAAAAAAGTGCATAACTAAAACTCACCAACCCTTGGCTCAACATCATATCTTGTGGGCGCGTTAAATGGTTTACATGACTATCTAAATAAGCTCCTAACGCCAAACAACCCAAAGACAACAAATAAAAATAATCCTCACGCCCCGCCCGTAAAAAAAAGACACAAACAGCCCCCCCTAACAGAATCCCTAATGTCACCGCAAGATACATGGGCGCCATCTCACGATTGAGCAAACCAAAAAGATTAAAAAACCCTACGGGCAAATTTGACCGCTCCAATAAAAAAACATGAAAAATAAATAAAATAAAAACAGATTGGACCATTTCTTTACTGAAAATCCAACGGAGATCAATCAACGGTTTTTCTCTATTAAGCTCAATAATAATAGCAATAGCCAACGAGAAAATAGCAAGTGCGAGCCCCCAACCAATCCATGGTGCTTCATACCACCAATACAATATGCCAACAGACATGATCACAGCATTTAATCCAAGACCAAGAGCAATCAAACCATAGCTTATCCAATCTAATTTTTGAATAACCTTACTACGCACAACAGGAGTAAGAGGCAAAGTATAGATACAGACCAAGCTGATAAGAACCAACCCCATTTCCAGAGCGGAAAGACTGGAAAAACCACCATTTTCCAGCAAATCAGGAGAAATCAAACGTGATAAAGGTGCCGCTAAAGCCGCATTCATATAATTCAAACTAAGACCAACAGTAAACTTCTTTGCTGGAGCAAAAGCCTCCATCATATAAAGCAGTGCAAGCGAAGCCAAAGGAGCAGCAGCAATCCCAGCAAAAAAGCGAATAATCAATGCAGAACGCAAATCCGTAACAAAGAGCTGCAACACGCAAACCAAAACAAAGCCAAGAATTGATAATTCAGCAAAAGCGCGCAGCCCAAATTGATAGCGGATTTTGATCAACATAATCGCTACACTCACATTTGGCGCCATATAAGCCGCTACCAGCCATGTCGTCTCGGCCAAAGTTGCATGAAAATCACCCGTAAGATGGACAATGTTAGACTGAACAATATTAGCCCCTAAACCATAAGCCCATTGCAAAATAAGAGAAGCAAAAATATAAACAAAGCACTTTGGCAAAGGTCCCGCAAAGACACGACCAGGACGAGGAAAAGGTTTTGCACTCCTTTTAGCAGACACAACCGTACTCTTTTTTCCGCTCATGTCATCTTTTCCTGTATACTCTGCTACGCTTCTATCAACACAGCACCATCAGCTGACAACTGCTGGAAAAAAGCCTCTATTTTATGATTGTCCTCATCACTTGTCCCTCCTTCTAACGTCGCTTGAATCTGCAAAATCTGCTGTTCTAATACATCAAAAGAAAGATTCTCTACAGCTACAACGTGCTCTACCAATAAAGAGCAGCCTGAAAAGGTAATATTTGCAACACCCCCGCATACAACAAATAATTTTTCACCCACAGAGGTGCGAACACGAACACTGCCCAACACAATACTTGCCACCAATGGCGCATGATGCGCCATAACTGTCAAATAACCTGAGGCTGAAGGAAGAACAACAGACACTACCTGCTCTGAAAACACAATTTTTTCAGGCGATACAAGCTCAAATAAAAAATGCTCTTCTCTATTGTTTTCCACAAAAGTCTCCAAAATACCCGATATAAGGACTCTCCGTTTTCTCCAACGACTCGTCCTTTTTAACGAAAAATACCCATGACAGTTTTCTCTTGAATAAGAAGCTTCTTACTAAGAAGCCTCTGCCATGAGACGCTTTCCTTTTTCAAGTGCTTCATCAATCGAACCAACCATATAAAAAGCAGCTTCTGGCAAATCATCGTAATCGCCAGCACAAAGCCCCTTAAAGCCTTTGATTGTCTCTTCCAAAGGAACGAGTTTCCCCGGCGAACCAGTAAAGGCTTCCGCAACATGGAAAGGTTGCGAAAGGAAACGTTCAATTTTACGTGCCCGCCCCACCAGCAATTTGTCATCTTCAGAAAGTTCATCCATTCCAAGAATAGCAATAATATCCTGAAGCGCTCTATAACGTTGTAAAATGGTTTGCACTTGACAAGCAACCGTGTAATGCTCTTCCCCCACAATCAATGGATCCAACATACGCGAGAAAGAGTCAAGCGGATCAACCGCTGGATAAATCCCCTTTTCCGCAATAGAGCGCGAAAGAACAGTTGTTGCATCCAAATGAGCAAAAGACGCTGCCGGCGCCGGATCCGTCAAGTCATCTGCCGGAACATAAATTGCCTGAACGGAAGTAATAGAGCCTGTTTTTGTACTGGTAATACGTTCTTGCAACGCCCCCATATCTGTTGCCAAAGTCGGCTGATACCCAACAGCAGAAGGAATACGCCCTAAAAGAGCAGATACCTCAGCTCCTGCTTGCGTGAAACGGAAAATATTATCCACAAAGAAGAGAACATCTTGTCCTTCATCACGGAAACTTTCTGCAATTGTCAATCCTGAAAGAGCCACACGCGCACGCGCTCCTGGTGGTTCATTCATTTGCCCGTAAACAAGGGCACACTTTGACCCTTCCGTTGAACCATTATTCTCTTTTGGATTCACATTCACGCGGCTTTCGATCATTTCATAATAAAGATCATTTCCTTCACGTGTACGTTCTCCCACACCAGCAAATACAGAATAGCCACCATGTGCCTTTGCAATATTGTTTATAAGCTCCATAATGAGAACGGTTTTTCCAACACCAGCACCACCAAACAAGCCAATTTTACCCCCTTTAGAATAAGGGGCTAACAAATCCACGACTTTAATACCGGTTACGAGAATTTCCGAAACAGTCGATTGTTCAACATATTCAGGTGCCTCTTGGTGAATAGAACGTGTTTTGGTTGAAGCGATTGGTCCCACATTATCCACCGGTTCCCCAATCACATTCATAATACGTCCCAACGTTGCTTCTCCTACAGGAACGCTAATTTGTGTGCCTGTATCCACAACCTTTTGGCCCCGCATCAAACCATCAGTCGTATCCATAGCAATCGTACGCACAGTATTTTCACCCAAATGCTGCGCAACTTCTAATACCAAGCGATTGCCTAAATTCTCTGTTTCCAAAGCGTTGAGAATTTTTGGCAATTCACCTTCAAATTGCACATCAACGACAGCACCAATAATCTGCTTGATTTCACCAACAGCGCCTTTTGCATGCTCTTCTTTTTTTGCGGATGTATCTTTTTTTACAGGTGTATCTTTAGCTGCATCACGCGCAGGTACAGAGGAAGCCTTTACATCCACTTGAGATTTCGAAGCGGCTTTTTTCACGCTGGAACGAGCAGCTGGTTTCTTTTTTTCACCTTTTTCTGTTCCTTTGCTTGAGGTTACTGCTTTTACCATCAATCTTTACCTTCTCCATTTAAAGCGCTTCAGCGCCCGCAATAATTTCGATCAATTCTGTCGTAATCTGTGCTTGACGTTGACGATTATAAGCCACCGTCAATTTACTAATCATTTCACCCGCATTGCGCGATGCATTATCCATAGCTGTCATCTTGGCGCCCATTTCACCAGCAACATTTTCTAGCAAAGCCCGAAAGATTTGCACCGAAAGATTACGTGGTACAAGGGCCTCTAAAAGAGACGCAGCATCAGGTTCATATTCATAAACAATCGATTGTGAACCTTTGTTATGATCGGTTTGCTCCACAATATCTATTGCCCCAACAGCTGCTTTTGGAGCAACCATTGGAATCAAATCCAAGGCTGTTGGACGCTGATTAATTACGGAAACAAATTCAGAATAAAACAGCGTACAAACATCGAAAGCACCTTCATTGAATAAATCAACAATCCGTTGACTAATCATCACTGCCTCTGCAAAACCAATTCGCTTTACAGCATGCAAATCGATATGATCAATTATCAAGCCTTTGTAATCACGCGATAAAATATCCGCGCCTTTTTTACCCACAGTGATAATTTTTACTATTTTATCAGTCGCCAACAATGCCTTAATCTGTTCACGTGCACGACGAGCAATTTGCACGTTAAAAGCACCACACAAACCGCGCTCAGCAGTACACACCACCAAAAGATGCACATCATCGCGCCCCGTACCACGCATAAGAGTAGGCGCATCAACACCATCTACATCAGCAGCAACACTGGTCAAAATATCAGCCATTCTCTTCGCATAAGGGCGTGCAGACTGCGCTGCCTCTTGAGCACGATGCAACCTTGCCGCTGCAACCATTTGCATAGCTTTGGTAATCTTTTGTGTTGCTTTAACCGAAGCGATACGGTCTCTAAGATCTTTTAGTGAAGCCATTCAAGCATTCCATCAATTCATCACGAGAAATTTTTCGCATAAGTATCAAGAACAGTTATCAACTTATCTTTCAGCTCATCTGTTATTTGCTTTTGCTCAGCAATTGCCTTTAAGAGATCTTGATAATCACTACGCAACAGCACTAAAAGTCCCTGCTCAAACCGCGCAACATCAGAAACCGCCAAAGCATCAAGATAGCCATTCACACCCGCAAAAATAACCACCACCTGTTCTTCTGTTTTGAGTGGAGAAAATTGCGGCTGCTTCAACAGCTCTGTCAAACGCGCACCCCGATTTAACAGACGCTGGGTTGACGCATCCAAATCAGAGCCAAACTGCGCAAAAGCTGCCATTTCACGATATTGCGCCAATTCACCTTTAATCGAGCCAGCAACTTGCTTCATTGCCTTAATTTGTGCAGCAGAACCAACACGTGATACAGAAAGACCAACATTTACAGCAGGACGAATTCCTTGATAAAACAAATTAGTCTCTAGAAAAATTTGCCCATCAGTAATCGAAATCACATTTGTAGGAATATAGGCAGAAACATCATTTGCTTGCGTTTCAATAACTGGCAAAGCTGTCAACGACCCAGATCCATTTTCCGCATTCAACTTCGCAGCCCGCTCTAAAAGACGCGAGTGCAGATAGAAAACATCTCCCGGATAAGCTTCACGACCTGGAGGACGACGCAATAAAAGAGACATTTGACGATACGCCACCGCCTGTTTTGACAAGTCATCATAACCAATCAAAGCATGTTGCCCATTATCACGGAAATACTCACCCATAGCACACCCAGCAAGAGGTGCAATAAATTGCAGTGGTGCTGGATCAGAAGCAGTCGCTGCAACAATAATAGAATATTCCAGCGCTCCACGTTCTTCTAAAACTTTAACGAACTGTGCCACCGTCGAACGTTTTTGACCGATAGCCACATAAATACAATAAACTTTATCTTGCTCTCGTCCAGCCCCTTTTTCATGAAAAGGTTTTTGGTTTAAAAATGTATCGAGCAAAATTGCTGTTTTTCCTGTTTGGCGATCACCAATCACCAATTCACGCTGCCCCCGTCCAATAGGGATGAGTGCGTCAATCGCTTTCAATCCGGTCGACATCGGTTCATGGACAGACTGACGCGGAATAATTCCAGGAGCCTTAACATCGACACGACGACGCTCTGTTGCTTTAATGGGCCCCTTACCATCGATAGGGTTTCCCAACGCATCAACCACACGCCCCAACAAAGCGGGACCCACAGGAACATCGACGATAGCACCTAACCGCTTTACACAATCACCTTCACGAATATCACGATCTGAGCCAAAAATGACCACACCAACATTATCAACTTCCAAATTGAGTGCCATACCACGCACACCGTTTGGAAAGGCGACCATTTCCCCTGCTTGGACATTATCCAAACCATAAACGCGAGCAATACCATCCCCTACAGAGAGAACCCAACCAATTTCTGAAACCTCAGCCTTTTGGTCAAAGTTTTTGATTTGCTCTTTTAGAATTTTTGAAATTTCAGATGGTCTAATATCCATCAGCTGACCTCTTTTTTCAATGCAAGCTTAAGTGAAGACAATTTTGTGAGAAGAGACGTATCAATTTGAGACGACCCCACACGAACGATTAATCCACCAAGAATTGTTGGATCCACAATGATGTGCAGCAAGACTTTTCCTCCAACAACACCTTCCAAAGCCTCACACAACTCTTGTCTTTGTTGAGAACTTAAGGGGCGCGCAGAAACAATTTGCGCAGTAACCTGCCTACGAGCGCGTGCAACACAATGCTGGAAAGCACGTAAAATACCAAATACGGCACTAAGCCTACGGTTTGTTGCAATAACGCGTAAAAAATTACCAATGACCTGCCCTGCGTTTTTATCAGCAAATTTGATGTTTGCACAAACAGATTGCATCACCTTAATTTGCTCTTTAACTGAAAAGAATGGACTAAGCACAAAGCGTTTTAAATCCTTATGCTCCAAAACAAGTAAAAGATCCTCTACTGCCTTTTCAACCTTTTCAACGTTTCCGGCTTCTTGAACGCAATCAAAAAGCGCTTGCGCATAGCGTTGATCTACCAACGGCAGCGGTATGAGAGAAAATGAATCCGACACGAAATACCGCCTCTTTCCCTTGAGCGACTCTCTGATAGTTATCAGATGAAATGAAACAGACATTCTCAATCTTAAGAATCTTTTTCTTAAAACCTAGAACAAAAATCACTTGGTTTCTAGCATAGACATAGCCGACTCGCAACACCACAAATCGCTGCTTTTTAAAAATTTTAATAAAATATTCAAAATATTTTTGAAAAGCATTTTTTTTAGATATACAGGATGGCATCACAGTTTTTTTATGCCTCTTTTTGACATTCTCTGAGCGATTTTTTCACTCTCTTTGATTTTTCTTCAAATGCCCTTGCCACCAAACGCTCTTGTCACCATAAAAAAACACTCCCTTTATCACCACAAGACCTTTAATGAGATGCAGCTGCGATTGAAAAAGTCTATTATTTCAAACTGATAAGAAAGAAAAAACAATGAATATCCTCCTAAAAATTAAAGAAAACATTGCTCTTTTTTCTTCAAATACCCACTCCTTTTAAAAAATTTCACCAAGTAATATTTTCTTGTAAGCACACTCTTTAAATATACAAAACATTGATTTATAATGATAATATATCATTTTTCATACCGGATAAGCTTCAAATATCGACAAATTCTCTCTTTTCAAATTTTTTTATCAAAATCACGCCCTTCATTAAGCCCGCGTAGCTTCACTTTATATGGCACTATATTGCACTGATTTTAGAAGAAACATAGATCAATATCAATTTGAACGCGAATAGAATTGGGTATTTTGGGTGTACAACTAAGCATTTTCAGCCCTTATAATCCGCCTATCAAAAGAATACTGTCCCTCATACAAAAAAGAAGTAAAAGCCGAAATGATAGTGCCCTCGAAGAAGAGAGGCCCTTCTGCTGGTTCTATAACAAAGATATTTTTTCCCGTGGCTCCACTTAATGCAATGGACATGTATCATATTTTGCTGCCTAGATGCTTATTCTGAATAATATAAGAGTTCAAGTAAAGCACCTTAAGCAAAGAGACCTTCACTTTATGCGATACTGGTTTTAGAAAAAACTTTGCGGATCAATATCAATTTGAACCCGAACGGAACTGGGCATTTTGGGTGTACCGCTAAGCATTGCACGTATAAACCCTTGTATATCAAAAGAACGCTGTCCTTGCAGCAAAAGCCGAAAACGATAACGCCCCCGAACCAAAGCCAAAGGCGCTTCTGCTGGTCCCATAACCGAGATATTTTTTTCCCGTGGCGCTGCCTGACGCAATGCGCGCGCATAATATTCTGCTGCTTGGCGCTGTTGTGCAGACACAATCAAAGAGGCAAGCCGCCCATAGGGGGGCAAATGATAATGCTGACGCGCTGCAATCTCACGTGTGTAAAAATCTTCTGGCTGGCATGCAAGTAAGGCTTTGATGACCGGATGATCTGGTTGATAAGTTTGCAATAATCCTAAACTTTTCAATCCCACACGCCCTGCTCTTCCGGTAACTTGAGAAAGCAGCTGATAGGTACGTTCACTTGCGCGTAAATCGCCATTGGCAAGACCAAGATCAGCATCAATAACACCAACCAGAGAGAGCTTGGGAAAATGATGTCCTTTAGCGACCAACTGTGTTCCAATAATAATGTCCACATCGCCATTGGCAATGGCTTGTAATTCGCTTCGCAACTTCCCAATCCCTCCTTTGAGATCTGTTGAAAGGATCAATGATCGCGCTTGAGGAAAAAGCATTTGTGTTTCTTCGGCAATTCTTTCCACACCTGGTCCGCAAGCCACAAGATGATCTAAGGTTCCGCATTCAGGACAGGCTTCAGGAAGTGGTTCATGATATCCACAATGATGACATTTCAGTTGCCCTTGCGCACGATGTTCTACCAACCAACTTGAACAATCGGTACAATGAAAACGATGTCCGCAAATTCGGCATAAAGTCAAAGGTGCATAACCACGACGATTAAGAAAAAGAAGAGCTTGTTCGCCCTTATCAAGCGTTTGTTTTAAAGCCCTTTCAAGAGCAAAGGAAATAAAGCGCCCCTTTTGCACCCCCCCTTGGCGCATATCAACCACCCGCAACTGTGGAAGTGCAGCTTCTTTAAAACGGGAAGGTAAATGCACCTTTTGATAACGCCCTTTTAAAACATTGGCTTGGCTTTCAATCGACGGTGTGGCTGAAGATAAAATAACAGGAAAATGCTCAAAAGAGCCCCGTGCAACAGCCATATCACGCGCATGATAAAAAATGCGCTCTTCTTGTTTATAAGCGCTATCGTGCTCTTCATCGACAACAATCAAGCCAAGCTCATGAAAGGGAAGAAAAAGTGCTGAACGAGCCCCCGCAACGACACGCACCCGCCCTTCTGCAACTTGCCGCCAGACGCGTTCTCTACGACGTGGCGTCAAATCAGAATGCCATTCTGCTGCCACAGCGCCAAAACGTGCATAAAAACGATCTAAAAACTGCTGTGTTAAAGCAATTTCCGGCAATAAAATTAAAACCTGCTTGCCCCCTTTGAAAGCTTGAGCGACCGCTTCAAAATAAACTTCTGTCTTTCCTGATCCCGTAACACCATCAAGCAAAAAAACTTGAAACTGAGAAGATAAAACACCTTCCCGCAATAATGTTGCTGCTTCACTTTGCGCTCCCTGCAACTGAGGGGGACAAAAATCAGGATCAGGCATTGCCACAAGATCAGGAGCAGGAACCTTAACATCTTCAAAAATTCCTAGCGCTTTTAAACCTTCAACAACAGAAACCGAAGTTCCAGCCGCATGTGCCAGACCAGAACCTGTCCATATCTTCTCATTACGCACCAATTCCAAAACCCGTGACCGCGCTGGTGTGAGACGTTCTACATTTCCACCACAATATCGCAAACCCAGCATCTGCGCTTCCGGCTCTAAAGCAGCCGGTACCGACAAAACCAATCGTGCTACAAGACCAAAAGGTGCCATTGTATAGCGACTAACAAAACGCAAAAATGTGATCATTTCTGCCTTTAATGGGGGACAATCAAAAACATGAAGAAGAAAGCGTAATTTTTCACGCGCCACAGGAGCAGACTTTTGCCCATCGGCTGTCTGCTCTCCAACATCCACAACAAAACCGCAAAGCTCACGCCCCATCAACGGAACCCGAACAAAGGAACCAACGTTCACCTCCATAGAAGATGGAACTTTATAACTATAAGCGTGAGCAACAGGAAGAGGAACCAATACGGATACAATCTTTTCCTCTATCATGTTTGAATTCATCTTTTAAACCAATCTACGACCTATTGAGCACCAACAGGCCTAAACCTTAATCTTTAAACACTCTTATAAAATTCATTGCAGGATTCAATCCCCCCGATTACAACACTTTTCTAACAAAAATTCTTTTTAATACTCATTTCATCACCAAAGTGCCAGTAAAAGAACCAATCTCATCGTCTATAACAAAAAACTCTATAGCAAAAAAACCAGCGCCATTCTTTTGTGTAAATAAAGCGCATCACTATTAAGCATTCAACATGCTATCGGTTAAGTGCATCCTTCAACAAAGCGATCCCATAGTGTGACCTCTTCCCAACACACACGTTTATTTTTTTACCGCCTCATATCTCAATTTATCTTCAACAAACTGATTTATAAAGATATAATCATCATTTTACCTATTGTAATAAAACCCTCAATACGATGAATTTTTCTCATTTCAACCCCATCGAGGAACATTTGTAAATCCTTATTGATGTAAAGAGTATCCCATGATTTTAATTATAGGGAGAATAATATTGCAAATGGAGCCGTTACAATATTCACCTTGGCTTTGTGCCAAAACGTGAAAACACGTGTATACATCTTTCAGCTTGATTGAGAATCAAGCAACAATACAAGCAGCACAAAAGCGTATTGTTGAAGAATGGAGAACACAGAATAAATCAATGTAATTGACCATAAAAAACCCTTCATGCGTAAAATTTTACAGGCGTTCTTCAACAGTGTTTTACGACAAAATAAATCCATCCGCTTTCATCAAAAACAAAGTTAAACATACCCCCTAAAAAAGGAAGGTATCTTATGATGCACTCTCAAATATCAAGAGCAATCGCAAATAGGAAATGAGCAAAGTGTTTGATAATGCTAGCTTATTTCCATAAATATAAAAACACCGCTACGCAAAGATGCCAATACGCAAAAATGTTGGTACGCAATGAATTCTATGCCTTATCACGAGCAACACTATGAAATAGGTGTGGAAACGATAAATCATATTTCTTTACCGAAAACGGGTACATGATTAACACCATAGCATTCTTGTTCTTTACACAGATATTAATTCTTTCTCTTGCTTTTGCAGTCAACAATAGCGCATAACAAAAAATAGGATAAAGCTAAAAAGAAGAGGTTAGAGATGAAATTTTTTGTGGATAGCGCCAATATTGAAGAAATTCAAGAGTTACAGAATTTAAGCCTTGTTGATGGTGTCACAACCAATCCCTCTCTTATCCTAAAATCAGGACGCAATATTCTTGATGTTACAAAAGAAATTTGTGCTCTCGTTAGCGGACCTGTTTCTGCTGAAGTTGCAGCAACAGAATTTGAAAACATGATGAAAGAAGCAGCTGTTTTAGCAAAGGTTGCCGACAATATTTGTATCAAGCTTCCTTTAACACTCGATGGATTAAAAGCCTGTAAAGCCCTCACAGCAGCAGGACTAAAAACAAATCTCACACTTTGTTTTTCTGCCAATCAAGCCTTATTAGCCGCCAAAGCAGGCGCAACATTCGTTTCACCTTTTATTGGTAGACTTGATGATTGTGGAAATGATGGAAGTGAACTGCTTCATGAAATTCGCACAATTTATGATAACTATAACTTTGAAACACAAATCTTGGCCGCTTCAATCCGCACCGTTAATCATGTCAAAGAAGCAGCACTCAGTGGTGCTGACATTGCAACAGTTCCACCAGCAATCTTAAAAGCACTGGTCAAACACCCTCTCACCGACAAAGGGTTGCAAATATTCCTCGACGACTGGAAAAAAACAGGACAAAATATTGCTTAATATCTAGAATTTTTATTGGAAAGATCTTTTGAAAGTAACAAAAAGATCTGTTCAGCCAACTCTTCCGCAACACGTTTTTTTGCATCTTCTTCTGCTTGCAGCGTTGCATATTCTTGACGAAGTCGCTCAAAAGATGCATTCATCATTGCTGTTCCTTTTGCAACAAGAGTATTTTTCATATCCTGCAAAGTGTAAGAAGCTCTGCTCATAACAGTTCCAACAGAAGGTCGTCCCTTTCTCTTTTTCTCGAAATCAACCTCTATCTGCATCGATTCTCTGGTAAAGACGGATATCTGCAATGCCAATTGATAAGCAGGTAGAGAAGGTTTAGCACCATTTCCATACAAAAGAAATAGAAGATGATTGCGCACCATTTGTCCAAAACGATCCGAAGGTTCTTCCACAACAATAGAAGCAAGCTTTTGCGCTAATCCCAAAGAAGCTTGTCCAGAAGCAGGATTCCCATAAGAAGCAGAATCCATTGTCATTGCACTCTGCAACTCTTGACGGTAAAGCGGTTCAACTTTGCATCCACACAACAGTGTGAATACACCAGCTAAAATGACAAGAATAGAACTTCTAAAAAACGACATTCACAATCCTTTGTGGAACAACAATGATTTTTTTCACAGGCTTTTCAATCAGCTGCGCCTTTACAAAATCTAACGCCAAAACCGCTTCTTTAATCATCACCTCATCAGCAGTTGCTGCAACGCTCACCTCACCACGTTTTTTACCATTAATTTGTACTGGCAAAGTATAGCATTCCGCAACGGTTAACGTGGGATCATAAATAGGCCAAGCAAGCGCAGATATTAAATTTTTTCCCCCTAAAGCAGCATGACATTCTTCTGCTAAATGGGGCATCATGGGTGCAATCATAGCAAGAAAAAAATCCATAGCTTGACGTAAAGAAGCTTTCATTTCATCGTCAACACTTTCTATCCTATTTAACAACGGCGCCATAATATTCAAGAATTCATAAAGGCGTGCAATAGCCCGATTAAAAGCGAATTTTTCCAAATCATCTTCTACAGCGCAAAGCGTGCGATGTGCGACCTTTGAGAGTTCCAAAGCCGCTCCCTGATGCCCTGCACAAGGCGCCACATCCTTTAAAATAGAAGCACTCACAGCCACATGGCGCCAAACACGCTGTACAAAGCGATGTGCACCTTCAACACCAGATTCTGTCCAAATGACATCCCGCTCGGGAGGAGAATCTGACAACACAAACCAACGCACAGTATCAGCGCCATAAGATGCAATAATATCATCAGGATCAACGACATTCTTTTTTGATTTTGACATTTTCTCAATCAAACCAATCGTCACTTCACTTTGATCGGTTAATTTATAAGCACACCGCTTTCCATCTTTTTCAACAATCGAAATTTCTGCTGGAGAAACCCACCCTTTACCATCTCGATAGGTTTCATGCACCACCATACCTTGGGTAAAAAGCCCCTTAAAAGGCTCATCTACCGTCACATGACCGACCAATTTCATAGCACGCATAAAAAAGCGTGCATAAAGAAGATGCAAAATGGCATGCTCAATTCCACCAATATATTGTTGCACAGGCAACCATTCAGCTGTTGCTTGTTTGTCAACAGGTCCCTGCGCAAAAGGAGCCGTAAAGCGTGCATAATACCAAGAAGAGTCAACAAATGTATCCATGGTATCGGTTTCGCGTTTGGCAGGTTGACCACAGGAAGGACAAGTAACATTCTGCCATGTTTCATGTCGTGCAAGAGGATTTCCTGGTTGATCAAAAGTAACATCATCAGGCAACACAACCGGTAAATTAGCACGTGGAACAGGAACAACCCCACAAGTTGTACAATGGATCATCGGAATGGGGCACCCCCAATAACGTTGACGCGAAATCCCCCAATCACGCAAACGAAATTGCACTGTTTTCTTCCCTTGCGGTTGCCCATTGAGCATTTGTTTTTCAAGCTTTTTAGCAGCTTCTTCAAAAGCTTGTCGGGGTGTCAAACCATCCAAAAAACTAGAATTGATCATCACCCCATCACCCGTATAAGGTGTTTCAGTAATAACAAAATCTTCTGCTTGCTCTCCTTTTGGCAAAACCACGGGTTTTATTGGAAGATCATATTTACGCGCAAAATCGAAATCTCTCTGATCATGAGCTGGACAACCAAAAACAACCCCTGTTCCATAATCCATAAGCACAAAATTCGCGATATAAACGGGAATATGTACTGTTGAATCGAAAGGATGAACAGCCAAAAGGGGCGTGAGAAACCCTTGTTTTTCAGCTGTTTCAAGTGCTGCCGTTGTCGTTCCACCACACCGACAATTTTCAATAAAAGCACTCAACGCTTTGTCTTTTTTTGCCAAAGCTTGTGCAATAGGATGATCAACAGACAGAGCCAAAAAGGAAGCGCCAAACAGTGTATCAGGACGCGTTGAATAACAAACAACCTCATCAAATTTCTCACAAACATCATCAGCATCACCCGCCGACTTTAAAGCCCAACGAATCAGCAAACCTTGTGATTTTCCAATCCAATTTTTTTGCATGGTGCGAACTTTTTCCGGCCATTGGTTCAGCTCTTCAAGCCCTGCCAAGAGATCTTCACTAAAGTCGCTAATTTTGAAAAACCACTGCGTCAACTCACGTTGTTCCACCAACGCACCAGAACGCCATCCCCGCCCATCAACAACCTGTTCATTGGCCAAAACAGTATGATCAACAGGATCCCAATTCACCTTAGCCACTTTACGTGCTACCAACCCCTTTTGATAGAAATCAAGGAACAACATTTGTTGGCGGTGGTAATATTCCACATCACAAGTCGCAAATTCCCGAGTCCAATCTATCGAGAGCCCTAATTGCTTTAATTGCCCACGCATCACCGCAATATTTTGATAAGTCCAAGTTTTAGGGTGCACTTTATTTTGCATAGCAGCATTTTCAGCCGGCATCCCAAAAGCGTCCCACCCCATGGGATGAAGGACATTAAACCCCTTGGCGCGTTTATAGCGTGCAACCACATCCCCCATGGCATAATTGCGCACATGCCCCATGTGAATGCGCCCAGAAGGGTAAGGAAACATCTCTAAAACATAATATTTTTCACGAGCATCTTCTTGGACAGTCTGAAAAATTTTCTTTTCATCCCAAATTTCTTGCCATTTTTTTTCTCTCGCACGTGGATTATAGCGTTCGCCTATCTTATAATGCTCAATCGTCATTCCCATTATACTCTTTTAATAAAACTGAACCAAAAAACTTGTTTTATTATGCTTGACCATGGATTAACCTCATCGTCAACATTTTCGTGAAATATTTCCCTAAGTATTTTATAAAACTTTAAAAAAAACGACCAACTCTTGAACAAAAAAGGTAAAGCACAAAAACATGAATACACAAACGCCCCTCGATGCCCCTTCCATTGAAGCATGGCAAAACCTTCAAAAAGACATTGCTGAAACATGTCAAGAGTTACAACGCCCTGTAGAAGAAATTGAACTTATCGCTGTTTCAAAAACTGTTTCTGCTATTGATATACGACCCCTTTTGCAAGCAGGCCAATCTTTGTTTGCAGAAAACCGCGTACAAGAAGCAGCACAAAAATGGCTCGGGTTACGTCAACAATTTGAAAATATTAAACTCCATCTCATCGGTCCCCTACAATCGAATAAAGCCGCTGAAGCTGTCAAACTTTTTGATGTCATCCAAACGGTTGATCGTGAAAAAATAGCCAAAGTTTTGATGGAAGAAATGCAAAAGCAAAAAAGGCATCTTCCCTGCTATGTTCAAGTCAATATTGGCTTAGAACCGCAAAAAAGTGGTATCGCACCACAAGAAGTGATCCCTTTTGTTTCTCAATGCAAAAACAATTATGGACTTGATATCATCGGACTTATGGGCATTCCCCCTGTCGACGAAAACCCCGGCCCCTATTTCGCGCTCTTAGCAAAATTAGCAAAACAAGCAGGTCTTCCAAAGCTTTCCATGGGTATGTCCAGTGACTTCAAAACCGCTCTACAGTTTGGCTCTAATGTCCTTCGCATTGGCTCCGCTTTATTTGGAAAACGCCCTGTGTAAAGCAATTTCCCCTCATATAAATTCCCATTGAAAATTCTACGAACAAGCCAAAAACAGCAGAAATGAGAAAAAATATTTCCTTCAATATCAATAAAAGAGCAATTCTAGCAAAAAAGATTTCAGTCCTTCTTTCATCCTGTTAGCAAAATAAGCAAAAAAGCTGGTCTTCTCAAATTTCTCACCGGCACATCCACAACACATACAATAGCTTCAAGATAGCATTGCAATTTTGCTCTCATATTATCGCACATTGCTTCTACTTTACTCCCCTCTGACCGCCTCTCCAGCAAAAGCAACATAAAAAATAAATCCTTATATAAAAGCAAAATGATAAGAGGGGCGTTGAGCATGAATGAAAAAACTGTCGCAAAATCACTAATAGCAAAAGAATATTGAATACGATTATCGCAATGATTTTCATTGAAAATCACGCATTCTCTTAACTTCTCCAACATGCGTAAACAATTTCCCCGCATGCCAATGGCGTAAAGCAGGCAAAAGAGGCTTATGGCTGCATAATACAGTAACAAAACTCTTTCATGTAAGTCACTTGAGCAAAATAAACATCTCAAATACCCAATAGAGCACCAAGAGCCGCGCTAAACAACATGCTAGCAATCTATAAGATCAACGATAGCATAGAGGCTTTCCATGCTCTACAAAGCATAAAATACGGTTAATATTCGCCTGAAAAATAAAAGAACGAATCCCATGCATATGCGCATAATACATGTAGGCAAAACAATGGCAATGAGATCGATCCCAATAACGATATTTCTTTATCATTATTTCTTTATCTTTCTCGTAAACAAAGAGAAAAACTTCAACTTTTCATATGCGCAATTTTTCTGATTTTAAACTTTAATTAAGAAAAACCATGGGGTATTTCTTATATTTTAAAATATTGTAAATAATATTATTATCTTTTTAAGAAAAATATTAATATATACATAACATATATATGATTTATATAGTATTTTTATTTCCATTTTTAAAATTTATCTTTGACAATGATCTAAAATACGTAATAACCATTTGAAATGTATCATTGTGATACTACTTTTAATGTGGATAATTAAGGAGAATTAATATGTTTGGTTCATTCAACACATTCGGTCATATGGCGACAAAGATATCTCTGAAGTTAAATAATTTTGTAAGTATATTTGTAAGAATATACCAAAATTAAATATCTACATCTGTGCATAAAATAATTTTCAGAGATATCTATTGTGGATCACATCTTATAATCAGGATTTTTTTATAATGAATATTTGTTATGAAATCGTAAGAATGTTTTGTATTCTCATTGTCTTTATCCCTATATATGCTATTGGTTTTTAAAAGTGGTAGTTACAGTTGGAAAGTAAATATAAAATAAACTTTATATACAGTAATTCTTTTCATTATTTCTGATATTTTGGTTTAATTAATTATTAATAAACTTATTCTTTTTTAAATAAGGGAATACAAAATAAAAAACATTTAAAGCGATAATCAATAAAGCACCTTCATCTCCCTTTTTATATGATATTTTTTAGTGCCTTTGTGCGTTTATAAAAAGCTCTATACCGCAATAGTCTTTGCCATATTTGAATATCCTAAAAGCATAAAATACCTTTTTAAGAAAAACGTATCAGATTTAAAAATTGACTATTCTAATCTTTGTCATTTAGTCTAACCTCATAATGAAAAGCTTTTGGGAAAACTCTGCCACAAATATAACCATACAAAAATACAGAGGCAGATTTTTCCAAACAATAAAAAGAGGGAAACATGACTGAAAAAATTTATCCAATATCAGAAGAGATCAAAAAAAATACTTTACTCGATGAGGAAACTTATCAACAATGGTATCGAGAAAGCATCAATGATCCAGAAAGCTTCTGGGCCAAACATGGTCAACGCATTGAATGGTTTAAACCTTTTACAAAAGTAAAAAACACTTCTTTTAACGGAGATGTCTCCATTCAATGGTACGAAGATGGGATAACAAATGTTACCTATAATTGCATTGATCGCCACCTGAAAACCCATGGAGACAAAATCGCGCTCATTTGGGAAGGAGATAATCCTTATCATGATAAAAAAATAACCTATAACGAGCTTTATGAACATGTTTGTCGTTTTGCTAATCTTTTGAAAAGTCGTGGCATTAAGAAAGGCGATAAAGTAACCATTTATCTTCCTATGATTCCCGAAGCAGCCTATGCCATGCTTGCTTGTGCTCGCATTGGAGCTATTCATTCGGTTATTTTTGCTGGCTTTTCTGCTGAAGCAATAGCAGGACGCCTTGTCGATTGTGAATCAACCTTTATGATTACCGCTGATCACGGCTTGCGTGGCGGCAAACGGATCAACTTAAAAGACAACGTTGACCATGCTATTGAGATAGCAGCACGCCAAAACGTGCAGGTGGACCAAGTCATGGTTATACGGCGGACTTGTGGACCCATTCAATGGGTAGAGGGGCGTGATTTTTGGTACCACGAAGAGATAGCTCATACCAAAACAGCTTGTCCAGCAGAACCAATGAATGCTGAAGATCCACTTTTTATTCTTTATACTTCAGGCTCAACCGGCAAACCTAAAGGTGTTTTGCATACCACAGCGGGCTATCTTGTTTTTGCCTCGATGACTCACCAATATGTTTTTGATTACCACCCCAATGAAGTTTACTGGTGCACAGCTGATATTGGGTGGATTACCGGTCATTCTTACTTGGTTTATGGACCTTTATGCAATGGTGCGACCACTTTAATGTTTGAAGGCACACCAACCTTTCCTGACAAAGGCAGATTCTGGGAAATTGTCGACAAGCATCAAGTCAATACACTCTATACCGCACCAACAGCTATCCGCGCCTTAATGGGAGCAGGAAATTCGTTTGTTGAACACTCAAACAGGACGTCGTTACGTCTTTTAGGAACGGTAGGCGAACCTATTAACCCAGAAGCATGGGAATGGTTTTATCATACAGTTGGAAATGACCGTTGTCCGATTCTCGATACATGGTGGCAAACAGAAACAGGAGGGCATATGATCACACCCTTGCCTGGTGCAACCCCCCTTAAAGCAGGATCAGCCACACGTCCTTTTTTTGGTGTTCAACCCCAAATTGTTGATGCCCAAGGCAATATTTTAGAAGGTGAAGCAGAAGGCAATCTTTGTATCAGTGATTCATGGCCAGGACAAATGCGCACGCTTTATAAAGATCATGAGCGCTTTATTCAAACTTATTTTTCCTCCTATAAAGGAAGATATTTTACAGGCGATGGTTGTAGGCGCGATAGTGACGGCTATTACTGGATTACAGGGCGGGTTGATGACATTCTCAATGTCTCGGGGCACAGGTTAGGAACTGCTGAAATTGAATCAGCCCTTGTTTCTCATCCCGCTGTATCAGAAGCAGCCATTGTGGGTTACCCGCATCCCATTAAAGGACAAGGAATTTATAGTTTTGTGACCCTCATGGAAGGAACAGCGCCAAGTGAAGAATTGCAAAAAGACCTTATCAAGCATGTGAGACAAGAAATAGGTTCTATTGCCATATTGGATAAAATTCAGTTTGCTCCACAGCTTCCCAAAACGCGATCAGGGAAAATTATGAGACGTATTTTACGAAAAATCGCTGAAAACGATTTTGATACTCTCGGAGATATTTCAACCCTTGCCGAACCGCAAGTTGTTGAAGATCTGATTGCCAACCGACAAAACTAAAAAACACGACGCAATACAACATACGGTGGTTTTTGTTTTTTTGCTAAAATTATCTCAGCATTATTACGAAAACCACTGAGGAGAATAAAAAACAAAACAATTCATGAGAAGCTCAATCATTCTAACAACAAACGCTTTTTTTCATAACAGGTAAGAAATAATTTAAGCAAAAACCTCAGGATTGGGATACGAACAAGAATAAGAAAGTAAGATAAAAAGAGCAACATAGCTTTTTAAAATCACCCAATGTCCACTCAGTGCAAAAAAACCTCTGAGTAAGAAGGAAAAATAGTTCTGATGTTTATGCTAGAATCCCTTTGAAATTCCTGCTAAAATCATAAATAAGGCTAAAAAAAGAAAGTATAAGTGATAATATTCTTGAGCAAAAATATTTATCTATAACGAGGGTGTATAAAAAATATTGAAAACCATGAAATCTAAAATAAACAAGCTTACAACAAAAATCTAAAGCAATGAAAGTAAGAGTTTTTAGAATAAATGATGCAATATAAAATCAGGAGTAATAATAAAAAGTGATTCATTTTGAAAATGTCGGCCTACGCTATGGAATGGGCCCTGAGGTCCTTCGTGATATTAGCTTTCATATTCCTCCTGGATCATTTCAATTTCTCACAGGTGCCTCTGGAGCAGGGAAAACGTCGCTGATGCGTCTTATGTTTTTGGCACTCAAACCCACCCGCGGTCATATTGATCTCTTTGGAACAGACACAGCATTACTCAAACGACAAGAGCTCCCTGCGCTGCGACAACGTATCGGGGTGGTTTTTCAAGATTTTCGTTTACTCGACCACATGACCACTTATGAAAATGTCTCCTTACCTTTACGCATTAAAGGACAAGAAGAAGCAACCTATCGCAGTGAAGTGGAAGATCTTCTCTGTTGGGTAGGTCTTGGAGATCATATTCATGTTTTACCACCGGTTCTTTCCGGTGGGGAAAAACAAAGGGTAGCCATTGCACGCGCACTCATTGATCAACCTGAAATTCTACTTGCCGATGAACCCACCGGAAATGTCGATCCGCCCTTGGCAAAACGCCTACTGCGTTTGTTTATTGAATTAAATCGTTTTGGAACAGCTGTTATCATTGCTACCCATGATATTGCCTTAATGGAACAAGTTGCAGCACGACGTATGCTTCTCCATAACGGACGGATGACGATTCATGAATAAGTCTTTCCCCATTTTTACAAGCAATAAAAAAAATACAACAGCGATTATTCCCAGTGGTAATATTTCTGGAAAAGCATTAGTTGCCGTGATTGCTATTATGACATTTCTTTCAAGCCTCACCTTAATCGGTGTTGATTTGGTCCAACGTGCCGCCCAAAATTGGAGTAATCAGATTAGCTATGAAGCAACAATACAAATACGCCCCATTGACAATGTTGATATCAACAAAGCACTCCGTGATGCCGTACAATTGGTTAAAACATTTTCTGGTGTACAAGATGCAAAAATTGTTGACCAAAAAGCTACAGAAAAGTTACTGGAGCCATGGCTTGGAACAGGCTTCAATGTCAATGAACTACCCCTTCCCCGCCTCATCATTGTGACCCTGAATGGGGATGAAAAAATCAATTTTTCAGCCATTAATCACGCCATTAAAACCCAAATTCCAGGAGGTCAATTTGATGATCACCGTGTTTGGGTTCATCGTTTTGCGACCATGGCACACACCACTGTTTTCATTGGTTTTTCAATTTTAGCATTGGTTTTAGGCTCTCTTATCCTCACCATCATTTTTGCCACCCGCAATGCATTGGCAGAAAATACACATATTATCAATGTCTTATATTTCCTTGGTACTGAAACTCTTTTCATTGCGCGCCAATTTGACTGGCATTTTTTTAAAACTGCGCTGCGTGGTGCTTTATATGGTGGTCTTACAAGCATATTTCTGTTTTCAGCCTTTTGCTTCTGGACGAATTATAACTTGGGAAGAGTAGAAGCTAGCCAAGTAACAGCTTTGTTTGGACATCTTTCCATAAGTTCCATCCCCTACGGAAAAATCACTCTGCTTATTATTTTCGTTTCTTTTCTCACCACCCTTACCAACCGCATGACTATTTTAGCGCAACTGAAAAAAATCGATCAATGTGAAAACGGTTTATTTTAATTTTATGACTCACAACAGCCCCAACTCATTGATGCAAAAAAATTTAGAACGTCCTCTTCCAAAACGGCCCCACTATAATAGTTGGTCTCCCTGCTTTTTATTTCGCTATTTTCCACCGACAACCCTTACTCTTTCAATCATTGTTTTCATTTTCTGGAGCGGTTTTATCATTTTTTCTGAAAAAACTGAACGACTTTCTCCCCCAACACCTCTCCCCAAAGCGGATGCCATTATCGTGCTTACAGGTGGAGAAAACCGAATAGAGACAGGACTTAATCTCTTACAAAGGGGGTTTGGTTCACGTCTCCTCATCAGTGGCGTAAACACCACAACCAATCTGAAAAGTCTCATGCACAACATGCATATTACCCCACGGCTTATCTCCTGTTGTATTGACATTGGGCATCAAGCGATTAACACCAGAGGAAACGCCGAAGAAAGCGCCGCTTGGATCAAAAAACACCACTATAGAACCCTTTATATCGTCACCCATGATTACCATGTGTGGCGCTCAATGCGAGAACTTAAATATTTAATGCCTGATATCCATTTCATTGCCTATCCTGTTAAAAAGAACAATGCTGAAAGCGCAATACAACAGATCAATCAAATCCGCATTCTTATATTCCAATATATTAAAACGCTCCAAGTCTATATCAGAACCGCATTCTAATCTTTATCCTTCTGACTTTTTAAAAACCTTGCCACCCACGAACCGCTTCATACCCTTCCACACGAGTTGCCTCTATAAAAGCTCGACAGAGCTTACCCTCATACAACGCAGAACATCCCAATGCACGTGTCACTGTATTTGCACGTTCACCCAAAACATCTCTTACATCCCAAACATATCTCACAGCGCGGATCTGTACATACCATCCCAATATATAAGCTCTTGTAAATAGAGCCCCCAGACAGCCATAAGATTTCCAGACTTGTCATAAAAATCTATTTATACCACTGTCTTACCCTTCATAAAAAATGCAAACCGCCTCACCCTATATTTTGCCACCCCCCAAGTATTACGATAGCTCTTAAACCTCTTGGGATGATTGGTAAGAGGCATGCATTACCCCTTTCTTAAACACGAACATACCAACCTTGTATGACATGCAAAAAAATAATTTTAATAGATTTAAAATAAGAAAATTTATAATAGTTAGATTTCTCATTCAACAGAGAGAAGGTTAAACTATCATTATAAATCAATACATTAGAAACAATCTCTTCATTATACAAAGCGTCTTCATAAGAGCATTTTAGATCACAGATAGGAATAAGCTCAAAACGCACACCGCGACAAATACCCTACGTTTTTTATCGCAATCTTTTTTGAAATCATTTCGCTCTCTAAGATCACCTTTTGTCTGGTTTCATCCCCAAAAAGAACGAAAATTTTTAAACTCTATTGATCTGTAAACAATAATAACTCAGCTTCTTGTCTAACGCGTTCCACCTGCTCACTTCAATATCAGAACACCTCAAAAGACAGATTTCATGAGAATTTTCATTTCCTCTCAACATCTCAAAAGGCGACGATTCTTATTAGCAACGATTTGTAAACAATCCACTTTCTCTGGACAGGTTCCACTCAGCTTCCCCATTTATATGGTTTACTCACATAAAGCTAGACAAGAAAACCCTGCCTGAGAATATTCATCACTACCGCTAAAGCTCATGCGTCATAATTTTAGCGACCTCACTGCCTAAGGTGCTTTATCACATACAATATATTGATTTATAATGAAAATTTATTACGCTACAACTTGAATGAGAGCTCTCAATATCATCAGATTCTCTCATTTCAAATCTGCTCTCTATTAAATCAATCAAAACCATTTTCTTGCACATCACATAGGACTTGCACATCACAAAGGAAGAGAGCCTGCGCAGCGTAAAACTGTACAAGAAAGACATGCCTCTTATGGACTTGTCTCAAGTGCCAAGGGCTGTCGCAATACCCACGAGCTGACAAGGTGTGTGATAGTGCCAGTTTGTTACGACACAGCGCTATTTTACCGCACAATGGATAATTTAACCTTTTCAGTTTCTCTCACTTCCAATTTTGGCAGGTTGCGCACAATTTTCATTGTTTCCAAGCTTACAGTAATAACCCGCTGAAACAATTCCAATGGATAAGCTGGATTACCCACCGTTTCAACAGCATAGCGATTGGCATCATTCACAATCCCACTCGCTTTATCCGTTTTGACAACCTGCCGCTCCATAACCCATTCAAGAGCAGGCCTGCCATTGATCACATACTCATAAGCTTCAAGAGGAATATTCTGCATCGTGATATTCGCATTATAAACCACGGTGGTTTTGTCAATAGCACCACGCTTACCAGCAAATTTCATTGCTTCAACACGATAAAAACCCTTCTCATCAGAAATCACCCAAGTTCTTGGATCACCCTGTTTATAGGTAACGGGATAGGGTTCAACCTCTTCATAATTCATATGCAAATCACCAAGCTTGCGCCCCGCTGTAACAAAAGCCCAAAAATCCTCTACCTTTTTAACTGTTGGAATACGCGGCAATTGTTTAGACAGATTATGCGCATAACGAGCACGATAATCTTCAGAATGCAAAATCCCATAAACATAATAAAACAAATCATCCTTTGTTATCATTTCACCAGGATAAGCTGCCTTAAAATAAGCCAACCCTTCGTCCGTAAGAGCATCACGCCGCTCTAAACCAGTTTCTTTGCTTTCCTCTGCAAAATTTGCAAACAAATGAACCTGATCCCCCTCCTTATTTTTCAAGGACACAGCATCTTCATAAACATACCGTGGAAAACATTGACCAGTATCCATTGCATGAAGATTAGATAAATTCTTAGTCATCAGAACAGAAAAGCCACTGCTTGCTCCAATTCCCGTAACTTGTATCACCTTATTTTCAGCCGCTTGTTCCAGAGGAAAAATACGTGGCATTTGTAAAACTCTATGGTTAAAAACACGATTGTAATAGAGCCACTGTTGTGTAAAAGGACGATAAAGGCTCTGGGTAATATACGTATCTTTAAATTTAAAAGCTTTCCCCCTTATTAATTCTTCTTTAAGGCTACTACTCCAACTAATCTTTCTAGAATCTGTATTGACAAAATCGTTCACAGCATTTGCACGTGCTTTGCGATCAGAATGTAGATACGCAGCATTAAAACGCTCTACTTCACTGTTATAAAAAGCAATCATATTGCTCATATTCTTTGCTAAAGCTTCACGACTTGAGTTATATGTCCAAGCATCACGACTAGTTTGTATACCGCCAGAAAAATTTTCAAAGAGCCTTTTATCACTGCCTTTCTTGTCACCTAAGGCTAGAAATTTTTCAAAATCATTATTGCGCTGATTCAGCCAATCGCCATGCTCATCAGGTGTAATCATCTGCCAGCTGTGTTCACGTGTGATACCACTAATACTCCCCAACCTCTGAAGTTCACGGAGCTTTTCTTTTGCTGTGAGATAATCTCCAATATCACGAAAATATATTTTCCCATGCTGTTGTGCATCCGGATTTTTAACCAAAATGGAAATCGCAATAGGTGCGCGAGACCCAGAACCAAAAATCTTTCCCCCCTCCTTTCGAGAGAGCTCTCCAGAAGTTCGTTGATTCCCCCGCAAATGGAAAATATAAAGGCTGCTAAATTCCTCGATTAAACATTTTCGTAAACCATCCGTAGAGTAACTACTGATAAAACCTGCATTTGTCACAAAACCAATAACACCACAGTCTTTTATACGGTCACTTGCCCAACGAATGGCACGAATATAACTGTCATAAAGTCCATTAACATTGCTTGCTTTAGATTGAGCGGCATAGGTTTCACGAATGCGACGATCCAATTTAGGATAGCCAATATTCTGCGCATTGTCGTTTTCACTTTTTTGTCCAGAAGAATAAGGGGGGTTGCCAACAATAACACGAATATCCAGTTCCTTCTGGTGCGCCCGACGTGTACTGTTATCCACCAGCAAATCACTGATCAGGTCTTTTTCTTGCTCATAAAGCTGGAATGTATCGGTCAAACAAATTCCCTCAAACGGAACATAATCGCCCCCCATCAGACCATGATAGGTCGTCTCAATATTAATGGCTGCAATATAATAGGCTAAAAGCACAATTTCATTGGCATGAATTTCACGACAAAATTTGTGTTTCACTTCTTCTGGCTTTATCAGACCCGATTGTAAAAGCCGCGTGATAAAAGTACCCGTTCCAGTAAAAGGATCCATGATGTGCACACCCGGTGAGCCAAGCGTTTGCCCAAATTCTTGCTCTAAGACATCATTGACAGAGTGCAAAATAAAATCCACAACCTCGACGGGGGTATAAACAATGCCTAGTTTTTCTACAGTGCGTGGAAAAGCATAACGAAAAAACTTATCATAAAGCTCTACAATCAACCTCTGTTTTGCTTTTGGATCCGTAATGCCACTGGCTCGTAATTTTACACTTGCGTAAAATTTTTCCAGATCTTTGGATTCCTTATCAAGATTTGCCTCATCAAGCACATCAAGCATACGCTGCATAGCACGCGAGACAGGATTCTCACGTGTGAACTGATAGCCTTCAAACAACACCTGAAAGACAGGACGCGTGATAATATGCTGTGCCAACATCTCAATCGCATCAGCTTCTGTAACAGCATCATTTAAGTCATCACGCAGTTCTGCCACAAACCTGTCAAAGGCTTGACGCGCCTCAGTATTTGGCTCTGCCAGAATGCCTGTTAAGCGCGTGATATGATTCTTAGCAATTTCAGCAATATTGCTCGCCCAATCCTCCCAATAATCACGTGTCCCACATTTCTTAACGATCTTTGCCAAAATCGCACGAGAAAGTTCATCTACGAAGAAAGAAAACTCCTCGTTTACCTGCTCTGTAAGAAAGCAATCATGCTCCAGACTTCCAATTCCCGCTCGTGCAGGCTGTGAGCGAACCGGAAGATTGTCTACAACAGCCGTAACAGCCTGTAACTCAGTGCTCTGCGTGACACCAATAATCTCAATCACATTGCTGATATCTTGCCCGAGGGATGCCTTATTAATCGTCGCATCAAAACGATCATCATGCGCACGCAAAGCATTTAAAATTTGCCAGATAACCCGATATTTATCATTGTTGTTCAAAGCCTGTTCCACTGGAGTATCAGGAGGAATACCAATTGGCAAAATGACATATCCCATCTTTTTACCTTCAGAGCGACGCATCACCCGCCCAACCGCTTGCACAACATCAATCTGGCTTTTGCGTGGATTTAAAAACATGATCGCATCAAGAGCCGGAACATCCACCCCCTCAGACAAACACCGAGCATTGGTCAAAATACGACAAACATCCTCACCACTATCAGCTTTCAACCAGTCAAGTAATGCACCACGATCCTTCGCATTAAAAGTGCCATCAACATGCTCAATTTCACACTTCAGAAAATGCTCATTTTCTGTATCCTCTTTCGTATAATCAAGATATTCTCTAACAACCGTAGAAAACTCATCACGCACAAGTTCAGAACTTTTAATAGTTTTACAAAACGCTAAAGCACGATGCATAGGATATAAATCCGCACCAACATCAGCCTTCATATTTTGTTTTGTCAAAGCCTTATAACAGCCAATAATCTTTGTTGCATCATCAAGAATAAGCTCAGTATCGCTATCACTAAGGCGCTTCTGAACAGCGGAACTAACCAATTTTTCGTCCATTGCTAAGACAATAACCTTATAATCTGTTAAAAGATCATTTTGTACTGCCCATGAAAAACCCCGATAAAAAAGTGTTTTACCAAAAAGCTTTTCATCATCCATCGAAGCAAGAACGGCATTAACTTCATTCGCACGACTTTTTGCGTTATCACCAAAAATGCGTGGTGTCGCTGTCATATAAAGGCGTTTCTTGGCGCAAATAACATCATTAGAATGCACCTTAACAAAATTGGATTCATCCTCGCCCACCAGCGTTGCCCCTGTTGTACGGTGCGCTTCATCACAAATGATAAGATCAAATGTTGGCAAACCATAGTTTTTCTGAGCATCAGCAATCACCTGAATAGATTGATAGGTTGCAAACACCACGGTCATCTTATCTGCAACACTCTTCGCCACCTGTTCTGCAAGTTTAGCAGCATCGGTTGTCGCCGGAAAAGCAAGATCAAACACATCAATTTCAGCAACATCATCACTATTTTTACGACGCTTTCCCACTTGTGTATCGGAACAAACAGCAAAAGATCTCAATCCGATTCCTGCATCCGTTGTCCATTCACGAACCGTCTGTGACATCAGTGCCAAGGAAGGAACAAGAAACAAAACAAACTTGCCTTCACCCGCCAAATCCTCAGCAATTTTAAGACTGGTAAATGTCTTACCAGTACCACAAGCCATAATAAGCTTCCCCCGATCTGCTTGAGCAAGCCCAGCACGCACATCACGCAATGCTTCCAATTGATGTGGACGCAACTTCTTTTTATCCTCCAAAACAACTTTGCCCTGGGCTGCAAAAGTTTCCCAACGGATCGGACTTTGTTGTATATCGGAAAGATTAATCCGTATAACAGGAATATCCTGCCCCCGTATCATTGTTTCAGCGTTATCACTCCAAGTACTTTCAGTACTATCTATAATAACACGCCGCTTGAATGGAGCTTTCCCTGATGCCGAAATAAAACTATCAATATCTGCTTTTCTAATCCGATAAGCTGCATCATAAAATTTACATTGGATTGCTGCAAATCCCTCTTCATCACGAAGCTTTGCCACAAGATCAATACCGGTATCCCGACCATCCCAAGCATTTTCACGAGCCCAATCTTTAAAGGTTTGAACCTTCTCATAACACCCAGACTGAAGAGGATCATGTATCAGATAAGCAAGAGCAAAACGCTCAAAATATGTACCTTTATCTCGTTCGGTACGCGCTTCATCACGATATGTCTGTAAAAGCGATTGCAGCGTCATGCTTCTCCCCAATGAAAAATACCTTCAACTATCGAATCTAAACCAATTCGTCAATGCCTCTTGTTCTACCCAAAAAACTTAAAAAAGCTTAAAATTGCTTGATTTTAAGACATTTCTTCTATGCTTAATTAAATCAACAAGAGAGAATCTTTTGATCTTTTTGAGTATCCCCCAAATCATATGATGCATTTATTGATGTCTATATCCCTATGGAAATAAACGGTAAGGCGTGATGATTTTGAAAATATTTTTTGCCTTTTGTTAAGAATACACAATAAAGTGCGCAATAATTTTAGGATTTAGCTTAAGAATGAGAGGAGGAAATGGATAGGACACCTGCGAACACACAAGATACCAAGGAAGAAACTCCACACACAAAACAGCGCATTTTACGAACGATCATGCATATAATTTCACTATAAATACGCAAAATATTAGTTGTGATATTCAAAATATTGATTTTTGAAATATTTCTTTGTCTTTTGTTCTTTCGTAGACTAATTATTCGCTTCTTATACTTTATAGCGGGTGGTTTTAGAATTCTTTTTTATATGTACAATATATTGATTTATAATGATAATATAGCATCATTCATATTAAATTAGAACTCTGAATAACGTAAGATTTTCTCATTTCAAATCTGTTTATCTTGAATCAATCAAAACCACCCGCTTGCACATCACAAGCGGAATGAGTGTGTGGAGAAAAACTGTACAAGAAATGACTAAAAATGGCTCTTATGAACCGTCTTAATGCAAGGTCTATCGCAACACCCACGAGCTGGCAAATATAATGATGGTGCCCGGCTTATTACTTCATAAGCGTAAAGATGGAGGTGCTCAATAGATTTACCATGAACAGCGTCGCAAAATAGGCTTGGATACCTTGAGAAATCTTTCTTTAAAACAAGAGTGTCAATGTGCAACACAATGGCGCTCTGTATCGGACTTGTAGCAGGAGGAAGAATACCATACCAACTAGACATACCATTGCTCATCACTAGCGCCATTATGTTCTTTAGCAACATAACTGCAGCTTGGTATTACGGTGTTCTCTTACTTCATCTCACACCTGCTGAATATGAGCTTATTCTTTTTCAATAAATGAAAGCCCTTTTCATTCATACATCATTCAACATAAGAAGCCATCCGCCTCTCAAACTTTTTGTCTTCCTCACCAAACTCATGAAATCAAACCCGCATCTCACGGTATTAGTTCTTAAGATCACGCCCCCTACCGAGTATCTGACGGCATCCTTACCCTAGAAACTCAAATGGCTTGTTTATCCTTCAGCTTCAAAATCATGAGATAAGGCAGAAAAAAGCGATGCCTTAAACAAAATATTCTAAAGAAAGCTAAGTTACTCGCATAAAGGAACAGAAAATGGCTGTGTCTTAGGTCACATTTTAAAACTTGAGCACGATCATAATTTATTTGCATAAACCTAAACACCTATAATTTGCACCACCCTCTGCAAAACTAAAAGTGAGAAATCCTCATAACCTCTTTTCCGAAAATCTTAAAAAGACTAAACGAAACCTCTTAAACTGCTCAACTATCTCGATATCAGTTCATTTTTTTGGAAGAACGGAGGTTTAAGCTGTTTTTGGCATCAACCTTCTTTTTTGTTCTTTTGTTTGTTAGCAAATATACTATTCACTTCCCCCGCCTCTTTTTAGATTAAATCTTAAGAATCGTCGCGCAGTATATTTCATTTGTTCTCCTCTTCACATCTCAGAAGACGAGAATTTTTAACAAAATTCAGTCTGCAAGCAATCTCATTCTAACGGGTTCCATTTAACTTCTCCTTAATAGGATTTACTTCCATAAGACTCGACAAGAAAGATTTAAAAATATTCATCATGCATTCTCAAAACATTTAATGCCTCAATAAGGCTTATATGCCTACCATATCTCACATGATAGGGTGCCCTATAAAACGTTCACCTCTAGTGGTACGCTCCACTTAATGAACAAAGCGTTTTCTAAAATAGAGCAGCAAATAATGCTAAACTTTTTCCATTCATGTTTCGCTTCATAAATGCTTCATCCAGTGGAAAGCATCACGAACAAACATGCCCCAATTGATAAAGCTTAATCGCGTGAAAGAGCGACAACAGGGTCAAGCCGTGAAGCTTGCCGCGCTGGAGAAAAGCCAAAACATATTCCTATGAGGGTTGAAAAAGTAAGAGACATAATGATCGATTCAATGGTATAGATAAGATGGATAGGTGCCTTAAACAGAAGAAACAAGCCACCGATAGAAAGCCCAAGCAAGATCCCCAAACCACCACCAATGACACAAACCAACACCGCTTCAATGAGAAACTGCTGCAAAATATCACTTTGGCGTGCACCAACTGCCATACGCACACCAATTTCATTGATCCGCTCAGAAACGGTGACCAGCATAATATTCATCACCCCAATACCACCTACAATCAGGGAAATCGCTGCAATTGAAGAAATTAAAAGTGTTAAGATATGTGTACTCTCCATGATACGTTCACGAAAGAATTCTGAATTTCTAATGAAAAAATCTTCTCCACCATGCCGCATAATGAGAAAACGTTTCACCATGTTTTCCGCTAAATGTGAATCGACATCATCAGCAATCCTAACAGTAATTGCACGAACTTCTGTTGTACCAAGAAAACGCGTTTGCACTGTTGTATAGGGCAAATAAAGCTGTAATGTATTTGATGCATTTCCATTTGCGTGATTTTGCGAATCAACAACACCAATAATACGCGCTGGAACATTACCCACATGCACCACTTTGCCAAGAGGGCTTTCATGGCTATGGGGAAAAAGAACAGACAATGCTTCTTTTTCAATCACGAGATCAACCGCCCGATCATGGACACTTTTTTGATCAAAAAACTGTCCTTTGAAAACTTTAAGCCCCTGTATCTGAAAGAATTGTTCTCCCACCCCCACAATGACAGCATTGACTTCAACTGCACCAAAACGCACTTTTGAGCTTGTTGAAATCTGAGGTGTTACACCAGAAACATAAGGTAACCCAGACAAGGCTTCTGCATCAGCTTCAACCAAACTGGTTATTTTTTCTGCTTGTGGATCAGAAAAACTTTTGCCAGGAAAAATGGTTAATGTATTAGCACCCAAACTTTTAAAATTTTCCAGAATTTTCTCTCGTGTACCATTCCCTAAAGCCACCATAGCAATAATCGCCCCAATACCGATAATCACCCCAAGCATTGTTAGAAAAGTCCGCATGCGATGTGCATTCATTGCCAACAGAGCCATCACAAACGCCTCACGGAATCGCTCAACAAAAGAACGAAAAAAGCCCAGTTTTTGTTGGCCTTTTAGATTTTGTTGTTCCTGAAGAGATTTTCCACCAACTTTTGTTTTTGCAACCCTTGACCGCTTATCAGCAATAATTTCCCCATCACTGATTTCGATAATACGCTCTGCTCTTTCAGCCACCTGCATATCATGGGTTACAATGATAATAGTACGTCCCTCTTGATGAAGTTCATCCAAAATATGCAATACTTCTTGCCCACTCTTTTTGTCCAATGCACCAGTTGGTTCATCTGCAAGAATGACCTCCGCATTATTCATGAGCGCCCGAGCAATAGAAACACGTTGTTGCTGACCACCGGACAGCTGATTTGGACGATGATTTATCCGATCACCCATGCCCAAACGTGTTAAAAGATCCTGTGCCCGCTGTTTCCTTGCTTCCACGGCACTTCCCGCATAAATAGCCGGAATTTCAACATTACCAAGAGCTGTCAATTCATTCAACAAATGGTAACGCTGAAAAATAAAACCAAAATGATTACGTCGCAAAGCCGACAATTCATCCGCAGAAAGGGAAGCTATTTCTTTACCAGAGATCCAATAACGGCCAGAAGTTGGGCGGTCAAGACAGCCTAAAATATTCATCAAGGTAGATTTACCTGAACCGGAAGCACCTACAATTGCCACCATTTCACCACGTTTAATGGTAAGATTGATGTTTTTCAAAACGGTAACAAACGCTTCGCCCGCAGGAAATTTGCGCACAATATTTTCCAAGACGAAGACAGCATCTGCTTGATTTGTGCTCATGCTTTAACTCTCGTCTTCGCTATGCATGTTAGAAGACTCGGGCATCAATCCATCAGACGAACTGGTGACGACGACATCACCCTCGTTAAGTCCTGAAATAATCTCTGCCATAACCTTATTATTCAACCCAACGCTCACCTGTTTAGTAACCAACTTATTTTCCCCCACCAAAACAGAAACCCATGCTTTACGCTCTCTTGTCTCATCGCGTAAAGCATTACTTGGAACCAACAAGACATTCTGTGCGCGCCCTAAGATAATATGAACTTGAGCAGTCATATAGGTTCGCAAAAAATTGTCCGCATTATCAACATGTAGAATTCCATTGTAATAGATAGCCGATGATATTAAAGCACTAGAACCACTCACCATACCAGGATTAATACTCACATCAGCACGAATTGTTTCAGGAGCCGGCTCTACTTTTTCTAAAACGCCTTCATAACGACGCTGTGAATTACCTAAAACTGTAAAATAAAGTGGTTGTCCAGCTCGGACTTTAAGAATATCTGCTTCTGAGATTTGCGCCTTAATCGTCATCTTTGATAAATCACCCAAAATAACAATTGTTGGCGCCGACTGAACCGCATTCACATTCTGCCCTTCTTCCACAACTGTTGCCAAAACCGTTCCCGCTGCAGGGGCAGTGATGCGTGTATAACCTAAATTAACCTCTGCACTCTCCACATCAATTTGTGCTTGCACAATCTGCTGACGAAGTTGTTCAATTTGCGCCTCGCGTATTTTCACCTGTGTCGCAGCCTCATCGAGGTTCGCCCGTGAAATCGCCCGTGTTTCAATCATTTTTTTCTGACGCTCTAAATTTTTCTGTGCAAGAGAAAGATAGGCTTCTTGTTCTACCAAACTCGCATAATAATGCGATAATGCTGCTTTTTTTCTTTTTAAATCATTTTCCTGATCTGTAGGATCAATTTCTGCCAAGAGATCGCCTTCTTTCACAACACTTCCAGGGGAAACATGCATTGACACCACACGCCCTGTTGCTCGCGCACCAACAGCCACCAACCGGTAAGGACGTACAAGACCAGAAGCTAAAACACTTTCCTCAATATCCCCACGTTTCACCACCGCTGTTATATAAGTTGGAGTAGATGTTCCAAAAAAAACAGAACGTAACCATAACAGCAAGAGAATGAGAAATATAGCAGTTAAAAAGAAGGAAAGTTTTTTGTGTTTTGTAATGAAATTTTTGAGTAAGTTTTTTTTCATTTCCCTACCTTTGCACGCGAACGAGGTGCATTATCAACGACTTCTGGACGCGATACATCAACAACGCCATCCCAGCCCCCCCCCAATGCTTTCATCAACGTGATATATTGCGTAACCAAAGAAACACGGCTATCTTTAAGCGCCATTTGTGCAGAATAATAAGAGCGATCAGCATTTAACAATTCAAGAAAACTAGTATTTCCATTCTCAAAAAGGTTCCGTGAAAGTTTTAAGGAATGAAGAGAAGCTTTATTCGCAACGATTAGCTTTTCTAAGCGTTGATGTTCCTTCGTTAATCTTACAAGCGCATTTTCTACATCTTCTAAAGCTTCCAACACAGCAGCTCGATAAGTAATAAAAGCTTGATCACGCTGCGCGCGCGCTACCGCAATAGAAGCCTCGACCTGACCTCCATTAAAAAGAGGAAAACGAAGACCAGGTCCAAAAGACCAGCCAATCGTTGAATTTTTCCATAATTGATCAATTGCCGTTGCTGCTGTCGAAATATTACCTGTTAAAGTAAGTGATGGATAACGATCTGCTTCACGTTGACCAATCCGTGCTGTCGCTTGCGCATATTGACGCTCTGCCCGTCGCAAATCTGGACGTGTTAACAAAATATCGGCTGGAATTCCTGCTGGTATCGGCCAGCGTGGTTGTGGAATCTTTGCATGCTTAGCATTTTTTTGTAAAAGATCCTTCAATGCCGTAGGCACACGACCAGTTAAGACAGAAAGGCGATGAACGCTCATTGCTAAATTCGCTTCCATCTGTGATATATCTGCTTCTGTATTTGCCATTTGTGCTTGCGCATTTGAAACATCAAGCTCAGAAACATCACCAGCTGTTAATCTAGCGCGCATCAGTTCATAAGTTTTACGTTGTGATACAGCAATTTGCCGCACAATAAACAACTTTTGTTGCCAGCCACGCATTTGCACATAATTTGTTGCCACATCTCCTAGTAATGTCACCATGGTAGCGCGCATATCTTCCACAGCCGCATCAAGGCCATAACGCGCCGCTTCAACCGCACGTTTATGCCCACCAAAAAAATCAAGCTCCCAGCTTGCATCAAAACCACTACTATACTGGTTGAACAATGCATCAGACTGTCCAGAACGACTACGGGTTCCTGAAATTGAATTGGACACATTTGGCAAAAGAGTTCCCACAACCTGTCCTAAACCCGCACGCGCCTCACGTACCCGAGCTTTGGCAACAGCAACATTATTATTTCCAGAAATCGCGTAATCCATTAACGCATCTAGAACAGGATCATTCAAATGCCGCCACCATCCGGCAAGCGCAATGGGCTGCCCTGCAGTCTGTGCAGATTTTTCTCCCCAAACTGCTGGAACACGAAAAGATGTTTTCTGGTAATTAGGACCAACCATACATCCTGACAAAAGCAAACACAACAAGACACTAAAAAATAATCCACGAGAAGCGCCCCATTTGAGATTTCTGATATACATCCAGTCTCCCGCATTCTTTCAGAATCATTATTTAATATTAATACTTTATTTACCTCTTATTTCAAACTTGACGTGAAAAATCAAATACAGTTTGCACAGGAATATGATCTGAAGGACGTTCCCATCCGCGCGCATCACGAAAAATCGAAAGATCTACAACAAAAGGGGCTAAATCTTGAGAAGACCAAACATGGTCAAGCCGCCGCCCATAATCGGTAAATGCCCAATCGCGAGCACGATAACTCCACCATGTGTAAAGCTTGGTAGGAACAGGAATATGCAACCGCATCAGATCAACCCATCCACCTTGACAACACAAATCCTGTAAACGCTCGGTTTCAATGGGAGTATGGCTTACAACCTTCAACAATTGCTGATGAGACCAAACATCCTCTGCCAAAGGAGCAATATTTAAATCTCCCACCAAAAGAGAAGAAAGACCATCGCCTTGATCCGCACGAATGGAGGACATTCCTTCTAAAAAATCAAGCTTATGACGAAACTTTTCATTCACATCAGCATCAGGGATATCTCCCCCAGCAGGAACATAAAAATTATGAATCCGCAAGCTTCTCCCATGGGCTTCCACAATAACTGAGATATAACGGCAATCTTGGTTTTGACAAAAAAAACGTTTTTCTACCTTTTTAAAAGGCAAACGAGAAACAATAGCCACCCCGTTATAAGATTTTTGTCCACTCAATGCGATATGCTTATAACCCGCTGCTTCAAAAGCCTCCACTGGAAATAAAGCATCTGGACATTTTGTTTCCTGTAGACACAAAACATCTGTGGAAAAGAGTTCCAAATACTGAAAAACCTGTGCAAGACGCAAACGAATAGAATTAATATTCCAAGTCGCAATACGAAAGAACATTTGTTTTAATCCCAATGACGTAACACTCTTTCTTCATTTCTTCGAAGGAAGTGCAAACATCCCATTAGCGAACCGGACGTCTGTCCGCACATTCATAATCTGCACAGTAGTTTCCAAATTTTGTTGGTCAACAATTGTCCACTGTCGCAAAGCAGAGCCTTTAGAATCAAAAACCATCCTTATTTGCCCTGCCCCAATCGTTTTATCACGCAGAACAATCGTTACAGCCCCTGGATCTTCGCGAAATGCGAACAAGCGCCCAGAAGATACATCAATTTTATCATCCAACAAAAATTTCATTGGCGTTTGCGAAAGTTGTGAAAAGTTCCAAGTATTCAAAGCCCGATTGTTAATACCCACAAATTGGCCATCTGAAATAATCTGTAAAGGCATTTTTTTGTAAATGAAACGAATTTTCCCTGGGCGCTCTAAATAAAATGTCCCCTGAGACATTTTTCCCTTTGGACTAAACTGAATAAAATCACCTGTCATTGTTTTGATTGCCGCAAAGTGATTCACAACATTTTGCGCCTTTATCACTTTATTAGATGCTTGCGAAAAAACAGGAAAAGTTAAACACCAAAAGACAATAATTCCCACCAACCCAAAGACTCTTCTTTGCAGTAAAAAAGACGTTTTCATAAAAAATGCTCCCAAGCAATACTTAATTGACTTTATAATTCATAACTTAAGTGATCAACGACGAATAAATACCCTTCTTTATAAGATAAAGATATTGTTTGAAAAAAATATCAAAAGATTTTTAAAAGTATTCTTCTTCGACAGTCTCCAAAACTTTTCGCTTACCTATATCATTAGCTGGACTAATGGTGCCTTCTTCTTCCATCCTTTCGATCAATGTGGCGGCACGATTATAACCAATGCCTAAACAACATTGAATATAAGAAGTTGAAGCCTTACGATCACGAAGCATAATAGCAACAGCTTGACAATAGGAATCATCTGCTAAAGAAAAAGCTAAAGAAACATCCTTTTTTATTTCTTGCGGTATCGTTTCCAAATAACCAGTCTGCGTTTAAGTTTCCGAAATCATCAAATTTTCCTGCTTTTCTGCTGATTTTCTAAACGCATAATATATTCTTTCCCACCCCTAATCTATGAAGCAACATAAATTATAGTCAAGACATAATGGATTAAGGACTAAACATATTACTCGCGAACCTGAAAGCTCTTTTAAGTGTCAAAAATGCTTTTTTGACTTCCTTCCCACCCAAAAGAATAAAAATCTTCATCCGAACCACTCTGTAAACAGTTTGGAGTTTAGCAAATTTCACTTAGCTTCCCACCCCATATAATTCATTTATATTAAGACTCGACAGATCAGCCTTGCCCTAAATATTTAGAGCGCACTTAAAAAGACACTTAAATACCAAACCTTACATGCTTTTACCCCCTCTACACTCGCAATGACATTATTTTATACCAAGATATTGATTTATAACAATTTATCTTTTTAACTTAAATCATAACGCCAAATACAATAAGATTCTCTCATCACATACTCTCTCATATTAAATCAATTCAAATCATTTGCTTGCACATTACAAGCAAGGTTGGTGTATGGATAAAAGTTATATAAGATAAAGAATCCCCTCATAAGGAGTCTTAAGTACCAAGGAGCTATCGCAAATTGAGAGCTGGTATATGAAAATGCAGACTTTCTACGATACAATAGGATAAACACTTATTTTATAAGGTATTATAAAAAACAACTATAAAGATTTTTCAAAAGCGCTCTTCTTCAGCAGGCACTAAAATTTCTCGTTTCCCTGCGTGATTTGCTGGACTAATAATACCTTCTTCTTCCATCCTCTCAATCAATGTCGCAGCGCGGTTATAACCAATGCCTAAACGGCGTTGAATATAAGAGGTTGAAGCCTTACGATCACGAAGCACAATAGCAACAGCTTGACTATAGGGATCATCTTCTGAAGGAGAAGACAAAGAAACATCAGCACCATCCTCTTCAACTTCTTGCGTAATTGTTTCTAAATAATCAGGTCGTGCTTGCTCTTTGAGATGCGCAACAACCTGCTCCACTTCATCATCCGCAACAAAAGGCCCATGCACACGCTGAATACGTCCTCCTCCCATCATAAAGAGCATATCTCCTTGTCCCAATAATTGCTCGGCCCCCTGTTCGCCTAAAATTGTTCGGCTATCAATTTTTGAACTCACAGAAAAAGAAATACGTGTAGGAAAATTGGCTTTGATCGTCCCAGTAATAACATCGACGGAAGGACGCTGTGTCGCCATAATTACATGGATACCGGCAGCACGTGCCATTTGTGCTAAACGTTGAACCGCTCCTTCAATATCTTTACCAGCAACCATCATCAAATCAGCCATTTCATCAATAATGACAACAATATAGGGCATAGGACTAAAATCAAGTGTTTCCGTTTCATAAAGAGGCTCACCAGTCTCACGATCAAATCCAACTTGAATTGTCCGCACCATTGTCTCTCCCTGACTTGCAGCTTCCCTAAGACGTGCATTAAACCCATCAATATTACGAACGCCTAGTTTTGACATTTTACTATAGCGCTCTTCCATTTCACGAACAGCCCACTTTAAAGCAATCACGGCTTTTTTAGGATCCGTCACCACGGGTGTTAATAAATGGGGAATGCCATCGTAAACCGAAAGCTCAAGCATTTTCGGGTCCACCATAATGAGACGACATTGTTCAGGTGTCATACGATAAAGCAATGATAAAATCATTGTATTGATAGCAACAGACTTTCCCGATCCTGTTGTACCAGCAACCAAAAGATGGGGCATTTTTGCTAAATCTGCAACAACAGCTTCCCCCCCGATTGTCTTACCCAAAGCAAGTCCTAGCTTGGCTTTGCTGTCAATAAATTCTTGCGCCTGCAACATTTCTCGTAAATAAACCATCTCACGCTTTGCATTAGGCAGTTCTATTCCAATAACATTACGTCCTGGAACCACCGCAACACGCGCCGAAATCGCACGCATCGAGCGTGCAATATCATCTGCCAAACCAATGATACGGGAAGACTTAATGCCTGCAGCCGGTTCAAATTCATACAAAGTTACCACCGGTCCAGGACAAGCATCTATAATTTTTCCTTTGACCCCAAAATCTAACAAAACCCCTTCAAGCTCCTGAGAATTTGCTCTTAAAACAGCAGGAGAAAGTTTTGCATCCTTAACAGACGGTGGTGGAACCGAAAGATAATCTACAAGAGGAAGAACAAAACCACCCTTTGAAGAAGCTGTTAAAAACTTTCGATTTTTAACAGGAGAAACATAGGCTTTATTTTGATTTTCCTCACACTTTACTTTTTCACCTAAAAAAGTTGGCTCAATCCGATCAAATGGCTTTCCTTGCCCTTTACTCTGAAAACGCCTTTTGAAACAGAATAAACGAAAAAAACGCGCTTGTAAAAAATAAAAAAGATGCAAAAGAGCGCCACAAGTTGTCGCAAAAAAACCATGATTTTCACGATCCTCCTCTGCGGCATATTCCGTATCTTCTTCCAACTCAAAGACTGGATTAATGATTTCGTCTTTTGGAATGCTTTTTTCTTTTCTTTTCTTTGTTCGACGCCGCCATATCACATTACCAGCAAAAGCAGCGGTGAAAAAACCTAAAAGAATAAAAACAACACTGAAAAACACCGTGTAAGGAGGAGAAAGAAAAAGAGGAAAGACTGAAGAAGCAACACTTAAAACTTTATCTCCTAAAACCCCTCCCAATCCCATTGGCAATGGCCAATAAGTAAAAGAAGCAACAGGTGACATAAGGGCAAAAGCAATTAAAAAACAAATCGTTGATAGCACCCATAAAAAAAAGCGCAAAGTCAAATTGTAGATATTCTTTTGCGCCAACAAGAGAAAAGACCAAAATAACGGTGGCAACAAAACAGAAAGACTGGCCAAGCCAAAAAACTGCATAATAAAATCTGAAAAAATTGCCCCCATCCACCCCATAAGGTTTGTAACCTCATTTGTACTTGCATGGGTTAAAGATGGGTCCGCAACATTCCACGTCGCCAAAGCAAACACACAAAAAATAATAAAGCCCAAAAGCCCGAGCCCAATAAATACTCCTATCTGACGTAAAAACATCTCAATAAGACGCGAACCTTGAGAATTTCGCACTTCTAATGAATCATAAGGAGAAGAACCTCGGTGCATCTATCAATTCCAAATACAAAACTTTCATATTTTAAAGAGTTATAACTCCCTCTCTCTCTTAAAAAAGCATGAAGCTTAAACTCTGTGCCGATTTGTAAACAAATCGCCTGTAAACAATCTGACTTCTTATCTAGCGTGTTCTACCTCTAACCACTTTATATCATTCATATACCCACCACCCTAAGAGACAATCCTTCATAAGGCGCACAAAAAGCTCTCCCTGAATATTTATCACACGATCAACCAAAAAACACCTCATGTGTAAAGTGTTACATGGGTGCTATAAGCACCTTCCTAAACAAATAATATTTTTTACGCTACACCATGATAACGGCAAAATATGAATACTGTTTTAACCATCACGAATGACCACAATTTTTATCTATTTTTATCTATCATACTAACGAAATAGCCCCCTTCAGGACAAGCATACTGAAGTAACTCACACAACTTAAAAAATACACGACCATCTTTGTTTATTTTTAGTTTTCTTTTTTATCAACCAAGTGTAAAAAGAATTGAAGAAGATATTAAAAAAAGCTTATCCGATAAATCTGTAAGATGAATCACATAAATGATTAAGCAGAAAAACTCTGAAAAACCAATCTGTCATCAGATTGGCGCTAAAAAGAAACCTCGTTTTTGTAAAGCAGAGAGAAAAGTAAAGGTTAAGATATTTTAGGCAATGTAAAAAGATATTCTTTTTAAAAGAAAGCAAACTATAAACAATGGAAGAAGTATTGTGTGTTCTAATCGCAATAAAAACGTACAACCCAATAAAAAAATTAAATCTCATAAAACTAAACAATGTGATCTGCTCATTGCAGGGGGGGCAGCTGTCGGTTTAACCCTAGCGATAGCACTCAAGCAAACAGCCCCTAATCTGAAAATAAAAATCGTTGATGCTGCGCCACAAGGAGATACCCCTGCTTCTAACATACGAACCATTGCCCTTGCTGCTGCTTCTATTCGTATGTTAAAACAATTACAATGTTGGGAACCTATAAAACTCTATGCGCAACCCATTCATTCAATGATCATCACAGATACAAGCACAAATGATCCTGTCAAACCCACTCTTTTAACCTTTGAAGGCGACATTAACCCGGGTGAACCCTTTGCTGCTATGGTAGAGCATAGAGAACTCATCAACACTTTAAAAAAACGTGTCAAAGGTCTCAATATCCCTGTTATTACAAACACCCGTGTCATTGATTTTCATCAAGAAGATCAACATACAACCGTCACTTTAAATAATGAAGAGGTTTGGCAAACAAAATTGCTTATTGCAGCTGACGGAGCCCATTCGAAATTACGCCAAAAAGCTGGTCTGAAAAATTTTTCTCATCCCTATAAACAAACAGCAATCATCTGCACAGTTGAACATGAAAAACCCCATAATGGTCAAGCAATTCAACATTTTTTACCTGCTGGCCCTTTCGCTCTTCTCCCTCTCAAAGGCAACCGATCCGCTATTGTGTGGAATGAAGATCATAGAACTGCGCAATATTATCTCAAAGCTGATGCACTTATTTTTGAAACAGAACTCGAAAGACGCATTGGCCATCGATTAGGTAAACTCTCTTGGGATGGCGAACGTCAAGCTTTTCCTTTGAGCCTTTCTTTAACACGTCAATGCATTAAACCACGTTTTGCTCTTGTTGGCGATGCCGCCCATACCATCCACCCCATTGCAGGACAAGGACTCAATTTAGGATTACGCGATAGCGCTGCGCTGGCTGAAGTGATTATTGAAACAGCACGACTAGGTCTTGATATTGGCTCCCTCATAGCTTTAGAGCGCTATCAAAGCTGGAGACGTTTTGAAATTGTCCGTATGGCTTTAAGCAATGATTGGCTTAATAAACTCTTTTCTAATGATAACCTTCTTTTACGGATGCTCCGCGATACCGGCCTTGGAATCATTAATCAAGCACCAAAAATAAAAAAATACTTCATTCAAGAAGCTGCCGGACTCACTCCAAATGCCCCACGTCTTCTACACGGCTTCCCACTTTAAACAAAAATTCATACTATTTTATAACCTTTGCCTCCCTCCTTCAAAGAACAAAAAATTCCTATCTCATCTAATCTGTTTGCAAACCGGATTCCTGTCGAGTAATTTTCTCTTGCCTTCCTCCCCCCATATTTCACTCCACATAAGACTCGACAAGCAAGCTACATTTTAAGAATACTCACCATACACTGAAAAAAACATTTAATGTCTCAAAGAGGTTGCCTTATATCACCACACCTTTAAAGGAGCCATTTCACAGCATAATAAAATAAACAAGACATTTTAGCACACAACACTTTTCTTTATAAATAATAAATTCATTATTCTCATACTGAGTGAGAAATCTAAAGATCATAAAATACCCTTATTTCAAATCTCTCTCATGTTGAAGCAATCAAAATCATTCGCTTGCACATCACAAGCGAAAGTGTCGTATAAATAAAACAATTAAACAAAGCGACAAAAGCCTCCCTCTCTCAAGAACTAAGGACTTTAGCAATATTGGAGGCGAGTAAAGTATATAATGGCACCGGCTTATACTTTTTATTGAAGTAAAAATGGTGGTGTACAATGGATTTTATATGCTCATAGAGACTTTTACGTTATACTATTCACGAGAAGCGCTATAAAATAAGCTTAGTTGCATTGAAAAATTTTTCTTTTAAAAAAGCGCGTAAATTGGAAACATAAATGTATTCCGTTTGGGGCATTCTGCTTCTCAGACAAACTCTTTAACTTATTGTGGAATACCACACGACTTTAGAAAAAATATTCCAATATATAACAAAGTATTCCGTACTCTATACCATCACACACAATTGTAAAACCGCATATCATCCCCCTATTTCACACCATAAAAGAAGATAAACTGCAATAGAAATAATCCAATCCTTTTATTTTCAAATACGCTCTTTATTCATTATTCATAAACGCTCATAAATGAATTTTAATCACAAACGCTCAGAAATATGTCATAAATTCTATAAAACCCATAACAGCCATAGAAATTTTCCATTTTTCTACATACTCACTCATCTCAACTAAACGAACGATAAATAAAGTAAATGCCTCATATATAATCTCACAGAAAAAAGACCAAACAAAATCTATAACATCAGGCTTGTTCTACAGAACAGTATTTCAAAAATATAAGTATGCTAATTTATTAACATATTAATTGATAAAATTATCATTTTACATATTGAGTTAAAATCCCTATGCAATAAATTATTCTCATTTCGACCATTTTTGTAAATAATCAATAAAACTATTTATTTACATAAACTAAAAAGAGCAACGTTAATGAAACGATAAAAAGAAGTAAAATATCCCCCCTCTCTCTCATGCCAAAAGCAATTACAATATTCCAATCTGGCATCATCATTATGCTTGCCAGATTATAACAACAAGACCTTTTGCATTTAAATAAACTTTTTCACGCTCCCTATCATTGTATTTGGTAACTCAATACTTTAATATATTCGTTCAGTGTGTTTATACTATCAAATTACCCAAAAGAGCATACTTCTTGCATTTACATTCCTTAGTATTCCCTTATCTTGTAAATATCGCACACGTGTTACGTTACTTCGAGTTCATCAAGTGTATACCCATTCTCCAACCACTCTTTAATCCACTTAGGTCTACGTCCACGCCCATTCCATAATTCCCATTGGTTATTGGGATTTCTGTAATGGCGCTCTTTGCTCACAAGATCAGCGATATCAATTCCATGGGCATTAGCAATTTCAAGAATTTTTCGTCGCGCATTTTGCTTTTCCTTTGCTTGCCGTTTTTTTAATTCCACATCGATTTGTGTACGCATCTCTTGTAGTTCATCAAAATTCATATTTTTGAGATCATTCACCTTAATTACTCCCCTTGCAAAAAAGAATTTCTTTTTGCCATATTTTAAACACAATTATAGACAATTTCTGTCCATTTATTATCGAAATTAAAATTACGATACATATATCACTTTGACGGAGATGTGCTTTGAACCACAAAGAGCTGTTTATTGGTATATCAATTACCACCACTGCATCTTTTTTCAGTTCAATTGCTGGAACTACTAAATGCAGTGCTCAAGCGCCATCACACCTCTCTGACTCTTATGAATCAGTAGTCAAAAGTAAATATAAATCGTCACTCTATAAGTTATGGCAATACGCAACAAAGAACAAGCCCTCTCTGTATAATGATAGTGTAGTTCATTATGACAAGAAAACCTCCCCTCATACACAACGGCTTTTTACTTCGTATAAATTTTTTTTGAAAAGATTTTTGCAACTAGAGAATTATATAAAACAAGCAGCTTCAATACAGTATCAAAGATTATTATTTTTTAAAAGCAGCGCCTTTCTTCGTGATTCCAATAATATTGGTTGGCGTAATGTGCTCTATTTTATTCCACACTTTTATCTTGTTGGTTGGGTATTCGCATATATTAGAAATATTCTTAGAAGAGAACAAAGCAATAATCACAAAGAATATTCTAAGCTAAACAATCTCATTCTGCAAATTTATAAAATCAAAAAACAACGAGAAAATGTACTACAAAGAATTAGCATTTGTATTAATAAAATTCTTCATAATAAGGTGTATTGCTAATGATTGTTCCAGATTTCACATTTTTTGCTGCTGCATACATATCCAATACGCCTCCCATAACATTTTCAGTTATCGCCGAACAAGAAGCGCGGGACAATGTCTATGTAACAGATGATAAAGATAACTTCTTCTATCAATCATCTCAGTTTAAGGAAACAATCGCAACAGCTAAACAGAGTGAACATAATTTTAACATAATTTTAGGGCAAATTGATGTTGGGAATGTGAAATTGTTTTCTCTTTTTGATGCGTTTGATTTTTGCAGAAATATTACAGCTGTACAAAGCGCTTTAACTTACTGCTATGAACAAACAACATCAAAGTGCATCTTTGAAAAAGCGACTTTGCAGTCTGTGCTGAATTTTTACAATACAGAAAACTCAAACCACGCCCGTATGCAAAAAATTACTTCATATATTGGAGTAAAAGCTGCTGTACGAGGAAATGAGGGCTTGCAGGAGCCTATAAAGCTTAAAAAAGAAGAACCAGAACAGACAACTAAAGTAGATTCTCTTCCTCTCTCTTCAAAAGGAGAAGAAGATGCATTTACACATAAAGAAAGTAGCGCCCACGATGCTTTTTCAGCTGAAGATTTTTCTTCATCGAGAAGATCACTGAGTGATGACTGATATTTTCACGAAAATCCAGAATTTTGATAGGATATTATAATGAAAGGTAGATAAGAAAATGTTAAAGCTCTAATTAGTAAGATTGAACAAAATCTATTCTAATTGAGGGCAACGATAATGAAAATGATAGAACAAAACAGCGTTGATATAGCATTTAGTCAAAAAGCAGCACGTGAGATTACAGTCGTGATGCTTTCAGAAAGGGAATGGTATTTTACGTTTATTTCCGATGATCCAATCACCGGAAAGCCAAATAAATATACGTTACTTACACAAAGAGGAAAACTAAGAACTTGGGCTGATCCAAAATATCTTTTTAAGTTTCTTCATGAAAGAGGGGTCATTTGTGGGAGTTTTAATCTTAATCAGGATAAAGAACATGAAACAATTAAATATTCTTCACACAACAGCTCGTAATAAAATTGCTGCATTTTCTGCAGCTTTAACTGTGTTTTTTATGGGTAATTCAGCTCATGCACAAGCCCAAGCAGTAACTTTAAAAAATGCGGAGACAGCTCTAAAGGGGTTACAAGGCGATATTGAAAAAATTATACCTATTGCTGCTGCTATTATACTATTATGCTTAGCAATTGGTTATGCAGGACGCTACATCGGAAAAGACACATTTATACGGTGGGCAATCGGGATCGTTATCGCAGGTTCAGCAGCCCAACTTGTTACACTGCTATTTAAAACAACATAATAATGGCATTAATTATAAATTATAAAATACAATATGTTTGTTCATATAAAAATATTATCTAGATTTTAATTAAGAGTGAAATATGCAAAAATTAATTAGTATTCAATCGAAAAATAACAACAAAATCATCGCATTTTCTGCTGCTATGATTGCGTTCTTTATAAATAGTTCTGCTCATGCACAAGCCAAACCATCGGTTTTAACAAATGCATCGGACGCTCTAACAGCTTTACAGACAGATTTAAAAGTGATTATCCCTATCGCTGCTGCTGTTATACTTTTATGCTTAGCAATTGGTTACGCAGGCCGCTACATAGAAAAGGATACATTTGTACGCTGGGCAATTGGCGTTGTCGTCGCTGGCTCAGCAACCCAACTTGTTACTCTACTATTTAAAACAACAAACTAATAGCATTAATTATAAATACAATATGTTATTTAGAACTTTAATAAGAGTGAGATATGAAAAAATTAATTAATCTAAAACCGAAAAGTAACAACCAAATCATCGCATTTTCTGCAGCTATAACTGCGTTTTTTATGGATAGTTCTGCTTACGCCGCCAGCGCAAGCGTTTTAAAAAATGCAGAGACAGCTCTAACAGGCTTACAGACAGATTTAAAAGTGATTATCCCTATCGCTGCTGCCGTTATACTGTTGTGCTTAGCAATTGGTTATGCAGGACGCTACATCGGAAAAGACACATTTGTACGGTGGGCAATCGGTGTTGTCATCGCAGGTTCTGCAACCCAACTTGTTACTCTGCTATTTAAAACAACATAATAATGGTATCAATTATAAATACAATATGTTATCTAGAACTTTAATAAGAGTGAGATATGAAAAAATTAATTAATCTCAAACTGAAAAGTAACAACAAAATCATCGCATTTTCTGCAGCTATAACTGCGTTCTTTGTGAATAATTCTGCTTACGCCGCCAAAGCGAGCACTTTAACAAATGCAGAGAGCGCTTTAGAAGGTTTACAGGGCGATATTCAAAAAATTATACCTATTGCTGCTGCTATTATACTATTATGCTTAGCAATTGGTTATGCAGGACGCTACATCGGAAAAGACACATTTGTACGGTGGGCAATCGGGGTCGTTATCGCAGGTTCAGCAGCCCAACTTGTTTCACTGCTATTTAAACCAACATAATAATGGTATCAATTATAAATTGTAAAATACAATATGTTTATTTATATAAAAATATTATCTAGAATTTTAATAAGAGTGAGATATGAAAAAATTAATTAATCTCAAACTGAAAAGTAACAACAAAATCATCGCATTTTCTGCAGCTATAACTGCGTTCTTTGTGAATAATTCTGCTTACGCCGCCAAAGCGAGCACTTTAACAAATGCAGAGAGCGCTTTAGAAGGTTTACAGGGCGATATTCAAAAAATTATACCTATTGCTGCTGCTATTATACTATTATGCTTAGCAATTGGTTATGCAGGACGCTACATCGGAAAAGACACATTTGTACGATGGGCAATCGGGGTCGTTATCGCAGGTTCAGCAACCCAACTTGTTACACTGCTATTTACAACACCATAATAATGGCATCAATTACAAATAATACAATACGATACGTTTATACGATAGGCAATCAGTATTATTATCGTGCCCTCTACAACCAAACTTACTGCAATATTATTGAAAGGTAATTCATGAATCAGTATAACACGTAATGTTTTTAATATCCATCGATTATAGGTGTGTACTAGTAATAATGTAGCCATACTGAAAAAAGGGATATTATTTATAGCAACTTTAATTAAAAGGGGATAAAGAATATGAAACAATCAAATACGTTTCAAGCGAAGACGTGCAACAGGATTAATGTTATTATCATCACTTCAATGATGTTGTTAATAATGCAATCTGCATATGCTCAGACGGAAACAGAGAGCTTGGATGCCTTCATAGGAATGCAATATGGATTAAGTGTACTTATTCCTATCGTTGCCCTCATTATTCTTTTATTACTTTTGCTTATTTATATATTTCGCATCATCGCAAGAGCTACATTTATACGATGGGCCTTCAGCGTCATTATTGCTGGTGCAGCCTTTTATATTAGCCACATATTATTTTACCTCTACTGACAAGAGCACCCCATGAAATCACAAGAACAAAAAGAATTCCCCCTATTCAAAGGAGCAACACGTGTTCCAACGATATGGGGTGTCCCCATGATGCCATTTATCGTTATGGTTATGGGGGTCGCTGTTATTGCTATGACAGTAAGTATCTTTTTGTGGATTATGGCACCTCCGTTATGGTTCATTATGGTGCAAATTACTAAAAACGATGATAAGGCGTTTCGTATCTGGTGGTTATGGATCGATACTAAATTTCGCAATCGCAACAAAGGTTTTTGGGGCGCATCAAGTTATAGTCCCTCTGATTATAGTAAAAGGAGATAAACATGACAGCTGTTGAAAGCAGCAAACGCCTTGCATCAGAGGCACCTGTAAGCCTGTTTCTGCCTTATTCACATCATATCACAGATACGATTATTTCTACTAAAAATGCGGAATATTTGTCAATTTGGAAAATTGACGGGCGTTCACATCAAAGCTCTTCAGAAGAAGATATTTTTCAATGGGTAAAAGAGCTTAACAATACTCTACGGGGTATTGCATCGGCCAATTTATCATTTTGGACGCATATTGTGCGCCGCCGTGTTTATGAATATCCTGATTCAACATTTGATCAAATGTTTTGCTATCAGCTTGATGAAAAATATCGACAAAGCTTTACTGGTTATAATTTGATGGTCAATGATTTATATCTGACTGTCATTTTTCAACCGATAGCGGATAAAATTATGTCGTTCTTTTCTAAGCATGAACGTGAAACGCTTGATCAAAAAAAGATGCGACAAGACACATGTATCAAAGAACTCAATGACATCAATCGTACTTTAGGCCAATCTTTAAACCGTTACGGTGCAGAACTTCTTGGTGCTTATGAAAAAAATGGGCATGTTTATTCTTCTGCACTTGAATTCCTTGGAATGCTTGTCAATGGTGAATATCGCCCTATGCCAATTTGCCATGACCGTTTTGCTGACTATATGTCTGTCAATCGACCTTTTTTCTCAAAATGGGGCGCTCTTGGTGAACTGCGAACAACCAGTGGAATGCGTCGATTTGGAATGCTGGAAATTAAAGAATATGATGCAACAACCAAACCAGGACAATTAAATGTTTTGTTGGAAAGTGACTTCGAGTTCGTATTGACGCAAAGCTTTTCAGTTCTCTCCCGACATGCTGCTAAAGATTATTTACAACGGCATCAGCGTAATCTTATTGATGCACGAGATGTGGCAACGAGCCAAATTGAACAAATTGACGAAGCACTAAACCAGCTTATCAGTGGGCATTTTGTCATGGGAGAACATCACTGCACATTGACGATCTATGGTGATACAATTCAACAAGTTCGCGACCATATGGCCAAAGCAAGTGCAGCATTACTAGACGTTGCGGTACTGCCCAAACCTGTAGACTTAGCAATAGAGGCTGGCTATTGGGCACAACTTCCTGGCAATTGGAAATGGAGACCGCGTCCTGCTCCGATTACATCATTGAATTTTTTATCATTTTCATCTTTTCATAATTTTATGTCAGGAAAACCCACTGGTAACCCATGGGGTCCAGCCGTCACAATTCTTAAAACAACCAGTAAAACACCGCTTTATTTCAACTTTCATGCCTCCAAACTTGAAGAAGACTCGACAGATAAACGTTTACTTGGTAATACCGCGCTTATCGGACAATCTGGTTCGGGTAAAACCGTGTTACTCGGCTTTTTGTTAGCACAAGCACAAAAATTTAAGCCGACAACTGTTGTTTTTGATAAAGATCGTGGCATGGAAATTGCCATTCGAGCGATGGGTGGAAAATATTTAACATTCAAGCCAGGCAGAAAAAGTGGTTTCAATCCTTTCCAACTCCCACCAACACAAGAAAATCTGATTTTTTTGAAACAATTTGTTAAAAAATTGGCAGAAGCTGGTGGTGAGGTCACGCATCACGACGAAGAAGAAATTAACAAAGCAGTTATGTCTGTTATGAGTGCTAACATTGACCGATCACTCCGTCGTTTGTCCTTTCTAGTACAATTTTTACCAAATCCACGTTTAAGTGATTATAATGCTCAGCCATCTGTTCATGCTCGCTTACTAAAATGGTGTGAAGGTGGTGATTATGGGTGGTTGTTTGATAATCCCCATGATGCTCTTGATCTCTCAACACATCAAATTTACGGCTTTGATATCACGGAATTCTTAGATAATTTTGAAACTCGCACTCCAGTGATGATGTATTTGCTTTACCGCACAGAAGGCATGATTAGCGGACAGCGATTTATGTATATCTTTGACGAGTTTTGGAAGCCTTTGCAAGATCCGTACTTTGAAGATTTAGCGAAAAATAAACAAAAGACTATCCGTAAACAAAATGGTATTTTTGTTTATGCAACACAAGAGCCTAGCGATGCCTTGGAAAGTAATATTGCCAAAACACTCATTCAACAGTGTGCAACTTACATTTTTCTAGCCAATCCCAAAGCAAATTATGAAGATTATACAAAAGGCTTTAAACTAACAGATGCCGAATTTGAACTCGTTAAAGGACTTGGTGAGTTTAGTCGCCAATTCCTCATTAAGCAAGGTGATCAATCTGCGCTTGCAGAACTGAATCTTGGTAAATTCCACCTGACACGCGATGGAAAAACCATCGAACACGACTTTAGTGACGAGCTCTTGGTGTTATCAGGAACGCCTGATAACGCAGAGTTAGCCGAAAGCATTATCGCAGAAGTTGGTGATGATCCAGCAATATGGTTGCCAATTTTCTTACAGCACGCAAAAAATGACAGGAGGGAAACATGAAAAAAAAGGTCATTTCAATAGTAGTTGTAATAACTTTAGGGATTTCAAACCCAGCGATGGCTTGGGTTTGGGGTGCTGGGGCGGCGGATTTGGGAGCATCAGTTCCAACGACGTGGCCCAATTTTTTTGGAAAGTCATCTTCAAATAGATCAAAGCCTAAAAAAACTCCACAGCAAAAGAAAGCGCCACCTGATGCCCAACTTCTCGATATGCTAAAAAAACAACTTGAGGAAACAAAAAAGATACACGAATCTATAACGGGAAGCCAAAAATTCGACACTAAAAAGCTTAAAAATGTACAAACAGATCACAGTAGCTTTTTTCTCAAAAATCCAGAGAATCTCTACAATAGAAATAAAACTTCTGCTCTATCTACATCACTTGAAAATATTTTAAAAGAAGAAGAAATTCCTGTCACTATCCATGAATCTAGCAGTTTTATCAACAAGCGCATCCAATATGCAGCCATCACTGATAAAGCCGTAAGTTTAAAAACTTTTCAAGAAGCAAACAATCGTTTTCAGCAAATTGAAGAACTATTAAAAGAAATCACGACAACAAAAGATCTAAAAAGTATTGCCGAGTTACAAGCACATATAATTGGAATGCTTGCTATGCTACAAAATGAAACAGCAAAACTACAAATGGTTACACATTTACGCAATGCTGAACATACACTTATCAAACAACAGAAAGATAAGCATAACATAAAAATTTTGAATAGTAAAAACACGAAAATGCCTACCATAAGATTTATTAGGTAAAGCTTTTATAATAACATTTTGTATATTATTTCCCTGTATGCTCGTAAAAAGAAAAAGTTAATGCGTAATACTCAATTTTCTCTCATAGATCAAAAAGGTCTACGAAGTTTAATTTTATCCTTAAAAAGTTCAACGAAAAATGCTTAAAAATCATATAAAAAGTTGAAAATTCTTTAAAGAGGAATTCCATGGACTTTACAGTGTTCACGCAACTTTTCAATAAAATTGATCAGATAACAAAAACATATGT